>JAKATV010000479.1 GCA_021818565.1 Planctomycetota bacterium | reverse complement strand
GAATAGCCATGGCTTTGGTGACATCTTCCTCCGTGGCGACTTTGGATTCAACCAAAACTTCTTCAATGGGCTTAAAAGATTTGCGGGCTTCTTCCATGGCTTTGGCGGCGGCCGGCGGTTTAATGGAACCCATTTCCACTAAAATTTCCGTCACATCTTTACGTTTGCGAGCCATGCATCACCTGCCAAAAATATAAGACACTGTGTATGGTAGTTTGATTGTCGTTAGAGTCAAGGAATAACGCCGATATTTTTTGCGACCCGAGGCCACCCATGCGTGCCAGGCTATCACAGGCCGCCGCGCAAGACGATTTTTTTCGCCGCCTTCCCGGCGGGTTTTGCCGGCGCTGCGGGTGAAGTTGCGGGGGAAGAACCGGCATTGCTGCCAACGGAACTGTCGGCGGGTTGGGCGTTCTGCTGTGCGGCTTCACGCTGCACCTGTGCCGCGGAAAGGCTGATGCGCTTTTTCTCCAGGTCCACGGCCAGAACTTTTACTTTAATTTTATCGCCGGGCTTAACCACCTGACCGGCATGGGCGACGCGGTGGGTAGCAAGTTCTGAAATATGAATCAACCCTTCAATGCCGGGCGAAAGTTCCGCAAAGGCACCGAAATCCATCAAGCGCGTGATCGTGGATTCCGTGACCATGCCGACCGGAAAATCCTCTGCCGCACTGGTCCAAGGATCTTTCTGCAATTGCTTAAGGCCCAGTGAGACGCGCTGTTTTTCCTGGTCCACCGCCAAAACCATCACCTGCACACGATCGCCGGGTTTAACAATTTTAGTGGGGTCCGCCACGCGGGTATGGCTCATCGCTGAAACATGCAGCAGACCATCCACTCCGCCGATATCCACAAACGCACCATACGCCTGCACACTGCTGACCACTCCTTCACGAATCTGACCCGTCGCCAGTTCGCTCCAGGTTTTTGCCCGATCAAGGACCGCCTGCTGTTCCAGAATTTCCCTGCGGCTTACCACCAGTTTGCGGTCTGAGCGATTTACTTCAATAATCTGGCACTTTATTTTCTGTCCCACCAGCTCGTTGAGATCAGAATTAAATCGAATATCCACCTGCCCCGCGGGCATAAAGGCGCGGATATTGTTAATCGTAACTTCCAAGCCGCCTTTGTTGGCGGCGGCCACCACGCCTTCCACGACATCACCTTCGTGCAGTTGGTCCCATGAGCCATGGTTGACCGCGCCGCGCCGCGACAACATCACCAACCCTTCACGATTGTCATATCCCGTGAATGTGAATTCATATTCCTGGCCGATAATCGGTTCTTCGTCATGCTCCATGAATTGTTCCAAGGGAACCACGCCCTGCGATTTTCCGCCCAGATCAATAAAGATGCTTCGGTCACGAATGGCGATCACGCGGCCACGCCGATCCCGGCTGCCGGCGGCCGGCGCTTCGGCCGCGGCTTTGGGCCGCCCGCCGCGCAGCGGACGCGACGGGTCCAAGTTATCTTCCACAGCGGCGGCAGGTTGGGATACAGATTTAAGCAGTTCTTCCATGGACAAACCGCCCATGGCTTCGGAAACCGCCTGATTAATATCGTCGCCAGGGGTTCCGGAAGATACGGAACCCGAGCTATTAAATTCACCTGACATGAGCAACCCTCAAAGGTAAAGAAAATCCATCGGATACATTATTTTATTCTACCATCGGCACAGTCATAGAGATAGCCCCTGCGGGGCTAGGAGCCTGTCCGAGTAATGGCCGGGATTGCGATGGGTCTGAAATGTTCCGTATGCGCGGCGGAGGATCGAGCCGACTCTGGATAATGAGTCTGCGAGATCCGACAACAAAGCAGACGGGGCATTTCAGGCCTACCCCGCGGGGCGGCGTGCTTTTTGGCCTCCCTCTGCGGCGCGGCTCCTCGGAGTACCATCCGTGTCAGGTACGCCATCGTCGCCGCTGCTTGACGGAAGCCAAAAATCATCCCGGTGCGCCGGGATCGCAACCCGGCGATTACTCGGACAGGCTCCTAGGCTGGCTTTTGTTTACCTGGCATTTGAAGACACACGAATGATTACTTCGAGGCTTCCTCCGGCTCCATATCCTGCCGGAAAAACCGCGGCCAGAGGAATCCATAGAACATAATAAATACAAAACATCCCAGCGGCATCAGAAATCCGACCCGCATGGAATATTGATCCGCCAACCACCCCATAAACAACGGCATAATGGCACCGCCTACAATAGACATGACAATCCAGGACGCGGCGAGTTTTGTTTTTTCACCCAGGCCGCGGATACCTAACGCGAAAATCGTTGGGTACATAATGGACATAAAAAAATAACTGAGCATCAAAGCAATAATGGATGTCCAGCCCAGATTCAAATACACCAGCAACATCATTACCACGTTAATCGTCGCATAGATGCCTAAGGTAATGTGCGCTTTGGCAAATCGGAGAATTGCGCTGCCGGAGATGCGTCCTGCCAGAAAGCAGCCAAAGGCCACGGAGAGCATAATGCCTGCCCCGTATTCGGTGATGTGCCATTGATTGGCATGGGAAAACTTCATTGTGGCCGGCAGTCGCGATGCCAGCCAAAGCGGCAACGCGGGCGAGTATCGATCATCTTTCACATAATTAATAAAGAAACTGAATATTCCCGTTTGCCCGGCCACGTAAAAGAATTGCGCCGCCACCGCCAGCACGAAATGTTTTTCCTTGATCAGCGGACGCGCGTGCTGGGTTTTCCGCGTCACCGCGTGCTCTTCCTGCGGTGCATGCAGGTCGGGAACCGGCGAAACAATAAATGCCACAATAAGGATGGCAACCAAACCGGCCAAGATTAAATACGGCACATAGATGGCGCTGTTGCTGGTATTGGCAACGGCGGTTTTGGACATAATAAAGTAGCTGATGACAATAGGCCCAAGCATCCAGCCAATCGCATTACAGCTTTGGGCCAGGTTGATGCGGGAAACCGCCGATTCCACCGGCCCCAGAACGGTGGTGTACGGATTAGCCACGGTTTCCAGAAAGGTCATCCCGGCTCCCACCACAAACAAAGCGCCCAGAAATGCCGCGAACATAGTCACTTCTGATGCATGAATCCGCACGGCCGGAATAAATAAAAGCGAACCCACCAGTGCCAGAATCAAACCGGCGAGAATGCCGCCGCGATATCCGAGCTTTCGGGCCACCCAACCGCCGGGCAGCGCTAAAAGAAAATAGGCCCCATACCAGGAACCCTGCACCAGCGCGGACTGAGCCTTGGTAACATGCAAGGAATCCTGAAAGTGTTTGTTGAGCACATCAATCATTCCACTGAACAGACCCCATAGAAGGAAAAGGCTGGTCACCAGCACAAATGTAAGCCAGTAATTAGCCCCATCCACCGTGCGGAACATGCTCGTCAACTTTTTCATCCTGACTCCTTTATGGCTAGGTACATGCCCAAGCGTGTTTTATTGGCGGAAACATTCCATCAGCATTCCGCAAGCTCTCCGCCATGCCTCATGCGATCGATTTACATTTACTGTGTGTCGAGCCGTCCCGATGGCCGGCAAAATCATGCGATTCATCAACGATTCCCTGAAAGTGCGCTGCCACTGTCGAATCACCGGACCAACATGGAAACCAGCGTGGACCTGCGGCAACAAGTCCCTGAAGTCCCAGTTTTACTGCCCAGCCAAGCCGCACACAAATCGCCAAGCCCTTGTTGTAACAGAAATTACGCCTTTGGCAATCATCCTTTTTACGTCAAGGCACTTCCTATATTCGTCAATCGGACGGATGGCCGCGTCGGGGGATCGAAGAATCTGTCCGGGTAACGACCGGGCAAAAGGCCAACTTCCCAGCATGGATATTTTTAGCCTAGGCCCTTACCATACAGGTTCGTAAGTATCGGCCAATAAAGGACCTTCGGCATGAGCCAACCTGACCTAACAAAACGACCATCAGATAAAGCTTTGCCGGACTTATCTGTCCGGGAATTTCTTAATGCGCTGGCGGCCCGCACGCCTGCGCCAGGCGGTGGGTCTATGACAGCCCTGACGGCCGCTCTGGCGGCGGCGCAATTGCGGATGGTAATTGCGTATACCCGCGGCAAACCCAAATTTTCCGCCTTTGAAAAAATTCTTGAAGATTATGACGCCCGTTTGGCGCGGGCCGGCGAAATACTGTGCGAACTGATGCAAGAGGATAAGGCCGCCTATGAGGCGTTGAACCCGCTCATGAAAATGCCTTTGGCGCAGCGCCGCGCTGATCCAAGATATTCTGCGGTGGTAACGGCGGCCATTGGCATCCCGCGGGCGGTGGGTGTCGCAGCAGCGAATATTGTCGAAGCGGCAGAGATTCTGCGGGATAAAGTCAACACCATGCTGATTTCGGATTTAGGCGTCGCGGCAGGAACGGCCATGGCAGCGGTGGAATCAGCGGAATTCAATGTGCTGGTAAATTTGCCGCTACTGGAAGATGCTGCCGCCGCCCAAGCGATTGCGTTTTCATTGATCGAATTACGCCAGAAGTCCCGCCAGCGGTACAAGCTTATATCGGAAACGCTTCTTAAACATTTATCCACGGCGCTTTTGGAGGCAGCGGATAAGAACGTAGGGGTTGGAGGCTAGTCGCATGACCGAACCTGCATTACAGCGCATAACGATCATTGGGGATGGTGCCACTGGTACATTGTTTGGTGCCATTGCGGCTAATAACGGCCACTTTGCCACCCTATGGGGCCGCCGGACGGAGCACATTGCGGCGCTTCGCCGGGAACGGGAAAATAGGCTCTATCTGCCTGGTTTTTCCATCCCGCAACCACTTCAGCTAACCGCGGACGATTCCGTCGCGTTTATCAACTGTCAGTTAATTCTTTGCGCCGTGCCAACGCAATTTATCCGTGCGACACTTAAGCGACTGGCGGCGCATGTTCCCACAGGAGTTCCAGTTATAAGCTTGGCGAAGGGCATTGAAAATACCACGCTGCTGCGGCCTACGGAGATTATTGAACAGGTATGGGGGCCGCGGCCGACCGTAGCAATTGCCGGGCCGGCGATAGCGGGGGAAATTGCCTCCGGGCTTCCAGCATCTATTGTTGCCGCCACAACTGATACAACTTTGGCGCAACGAACGCAGGATATTTTAAGCACTGCCAATCTTCGAATTTACACCAACGATGATGTCATCGGCGTGGAACTGGCCGGGGCGACGAAAAATATTATCGCCGTGGCGGCGGGGATTTTGGATGGAATCCATGCGGGCATAAACGCCAAAGCGTCCTTATTGACGCGCGGGCTGGTGGAAATATCCCGTCTGGGCGCGGCCATGGGTGCCAAACCTTTGACCTTCAGTGGTCTGGCGGGACTGGGTGATCTGGCGACGACCTGTTTTTCTCCCGGCAGCCGCAACCGCAGTTTCGGGCAATTTATCGGGCAGGGACTTACACGTTTGCAAGCCATGGAAAAATTGTCCGGCATTGCCGAGGGCGTGGCCACCACGCAAAGCGTCGTTGAACTGGCCCGAAAATATGCGGTGGATATGCCAATCACCCGCTGCCTGCACGCGGTGTTGTTTGAAGGGAAAAAGCCGGCAGAGGGCATTGCGGAACTGATGAGTCGGCGGCAGTGCCATGAATTGCAACCAGCAGCAATATCAACATCATCCAGCAATGGGTGCACATGAAAATTGCTTCGCTTTTATCCGCCGGGACGGAAATTGTCTGCGCCTTAAATGCGCGTGAGAACCTTGTGGGACGCTCGCATGAATGCGACTACCCGCCGACCGTAAGCTCCCTGCCGATGATCACCCGCCCGACATTTGATATCACCATGTCCAGCCGGGATATTGACACTGCGGTTCGTCGCCACCTGGCATCGGGCGAACCATTGTATTACGTGAATATTGAACTGTTGGAATTACTGAATCCGGATGTGGTTATCACGCAATCACACTGCGTGCTGTGCGCCGCCGCGGATCATGACTTGGCGCAGCATTGTCAGCGACTGCACGGCGAGATTGTTTCCTTAAAGGCCGGAACGCTGGCCGGAATTCAGCGCGACATACTGCGCATTGGTGAAGCGATCGGCAAAACCACTGAAGCCCTGCGTTACATCGAAAGCGACTCGCAGCGCCGGGAGAACATTGCCCAAAGGGTCGCGGGGCGGACCCGCCCGAGCGTGGTGGTGCTGGAATGGGTTGATCCGCTGTTTGCCATGGGCAACTGGGGGCCGGAGATGGTGGAACTTGCCGGCGGCGTGTGCCTCCTGGGCAACAGTGGCCGGCACTCGGCGGCCATTGAGGCCCAACGACTGTTACAAGCTGATCCGGATATCATCATTATCGCTCCGTGCGGTTTTGACATCCAAAGAGCACGCCGGGAAGCGGCCGTATTGGAGCTTATCCCCGGGTGGAAATCGTTAAAAGCGGTGCGTGCCGGCCAAGTATTTCTGGCGGACGGAAACCGCTATTTTAACCGTTCCGGCACGAGCATTACCGACAGCATTGAAATTCTCGCACAGATACTGCACGGCTCAGGAAAACCCGCGGATTCCGCAATGTGGCAGC
>JAKATV010000291.1 GCA_021818565.1 Planctomycetota bacterium | reverse complement strand
AATCAACGGTTCTTGGGCCAGCATTTCCAAGGTGACTCGCTTACGTTTGGTTAATGGATGATTTGCGGGAACAATGGGCACCAACTGATCTTTCCAAAATACCCGGCTGGCAAGTTCGGGATTTTCAGCGGAGCCTTCCGTAAATCCCAGATGCAGCGTGCCATCCAGCAAGGCCTGCTGCACTTCCGCAGTGTTGGCAATTCGCACGGTAAGTTCCACACCGGGATGCGCCTGTCGATAGGCCGCCAGCAGCGCCGGTAGCAGATAAGCGCCAATCGTGGTACTAGACCCAATGGCCAGACGGCCCTGTTTAAGATCCCGTATGTCGGCAAGGGCATGTTCGGTTTCGGAAAAGAGTTCCGCCAGGCGGCGGGCATACTGTACGAGTGTCACGCCGGCATCGGTTAAAGTAATACCGCGGGGGCGGCGGTCCATAAGCCGCACGCCCAGCGACTTTTCCAAAAGCGCCATCTGCATCGAAACCGCCGGCTGACTGATGCCTTGAAGTTTGGCCCCCGCGCTAAAGCCGCCGGAGTCAGCCACCGCCAGAAATGTCATTAACTGTTCATACGTCATAGCATAATAATAAATGATGATTCATATTATTGCAATTTATTAGACTGATATATCAGGAAAGTCTATGATCGCGTGTCAAGAAGGAAGCTTGTAAGCCCTTCCATGATGATGGATTCAGGAGTTCTAATATGCCCCCACGCGATGGAGATGAGTTGGTTATTGCTTTGGATTCGCCAATCCCAGCCACTGGACCAATTGAGGGACTCCTGCGTTTATTTGACGCGATAAGTCGACCCGTGTTTGTACTGGCCGTCATGTTTTGCCTGTCGCCCTGGGCTTCGCCGCCGATAGCCCTGGCGCTGGGCATGGCCTTGGCGTTGACCATCGGTACGCCGTGGCGAAAAAGCGCCCATAGAGCCGCAAAAATGATGCTGCAGATTTGCGTGGTGCTGTTGGGATTTACCATGAATCTCCATACCGTTCTGGCGGCCGGGGCACAGGGAGCGTTGATGGCGGCGGCAAGCATCAGTGTGACGTTTCTGGCCGGCTGGTTGCTGGGACGTTGGTTGAAAATCGACCCGCAAACGTCATGGTTGATCAGTTCCGGCACAGCCATCTGCGGCGGATCAGCCATCGCGGCGGTGGCCACGGTGCTGGATGCCGGTGAAAGCCAGATGACGGTTTCCATGGGCACGGTATTTCTGCTCAATGCCGTTGCGTTGTATTTATTTGTGCCTATCGGCCATGCCTTACACCTCACGCAGTATCAGTTTGGTGTATGGGCGGGCATATCGATACATGATATTTCATCGGTCGTGGCGGCGGCATCACGTTATGGTTCGTCCGCTCTGACCACGGCCACAGCGGTGAAACTTTCGCGGGCGCTATGGATTGTTCCGGTGTCCATGGTTTTCGGGTGGTATGCCGGGCGCATCGCCCGCAGCGAGCCGGCCGGTCTGAACAGCGACTTCACCAGCAGTCCGCAATCCGATGTGCCGGCACGGAAAGCCAAAGTGCATGTGCCATGGTTTATCGGGTTATTTCTTATAGCGTCATTATCCCGCAGTTTTGTACCGGCCATTGATCACGCCGCACCGGATATCGGCCATCTAAGTGATATCGGCTTAACGGTCACGCTGTTTCTCATCGGCGCGGGACTTTCGCGAGCCACGCTGAAAAAAGTGGGCATTCGGCCTATGGTTCAGGGCGTGCTGCTGTGGCTGCTAATGGGGGGAGGCACGCTGCTGCTGATTTTGCTGCATCGGTGATGCGGAAATTCCCTGTTATCCCCAAAGCCGTGCCATGCGATATAATGGCTCCATGGTTAATGTATGGAGCCACTATTGTTAGATCCACTTATTGGACAAATTCTTGATGTACTGGCCGCCGCGGATGGTGGACCAATTTCCTTGCGCGACATGATGACTCGGCTGGGGCTAGGCCCAAAGCAACAGGAACAGTTTCATCACGCGTTAGACACGCTAATTACAGCCGATTGCGTGATCCCCAAAGAGGATGGCCGGGCTATGGCGCTGCCGGATATGAAACAGCAGGCCGCCGGGGTTTTTCATGGAACTGGGCGGGGGTTCGGATTTGTTACGCCGTTGCGGCCGGACAAGCTCGGGGATTTATTTATTCCCCCTTCCGATACGCTCGATGCCATGAGCGGCGATCTGGTAATTTTCCGCATTATTGCGGTAGACAAGCAGGATTCGCGCGGTCGCAGCCGCACGGGGCGCATTATCCGAATTTTGCGGCGCGGCACCAACCGCTGTGTGGGCACTTTGGCAAGGCAACTTAATGCCTGGGTGGTGATTCCGGATGGCTCTATTCTCAAGCAGCCGGTTTCCATCCAGGACGCCTCAGCCAAATCCGCGGCGGAAGGCGACAAAGTGGTGGTGGAATTGCTGGAATTTCCCCGCGCGGGCAAACCGGCGGAGGGGGTCATAACCGAAGTCATCGGCCCCCATGGCGAGCCGGAAGTGGAATTAGCTTCGGTGATTAAACAGTTCGATTTACCGATGGAATTTCCCGCGGAAGTGCTGGATCAGGCGGGAGCCGCGGCGCGTGATTTTGATACAGCCTCATTGGAGGATAGAGAAGATATCAGCAATCTCGTCACGGTGACCATCGACCCCGATGACGCGCGTGATTTTGATGATGCCATCACATTGCGAGCGCTGAACCCTAACGGGGAAAAGCCCGTGGAGGATCTTCTGGGTCCGGCCGATCATGATGGGCCGGGAGATGCGGTATGGGAACTTGGCGTGCATATTGCGGATGTTTCGCATTTTGTCACCGTGGAAAGTCCGCTGGATTTAGAGGCCCGGAGACGGGGCAACAGCATTTATTTTCCACGGCACGTTATACCGATGCTGCCGGAGGTGCTGTCCAACGGCGTTTGCTCCCTGCAGGAAAATAAACCGCGCTTAACCAAGAGCGCCTTTATCCGTTATGACCGGCAGGGACGTGTCGTTTCCGCGCGGTGCGCTAATACCCTTATTCGTTCCCGCCGTCGGCTGACGTATACGCAGGCACAGGCCATTATTGATGACGCCAAGGGACAGGGGCGGCCATACGCCAAGGGCCTGTTGGAATCTCCACCCGATCCCAAGGTGCCTCAGGTTGCCGCACCGATACGCGAACTGCTGCTGAACATGGATCGCCTGGCGCGGGCCATTGAACAGCGGCGGCTGGATCAGGGAATGATTGTGCTGGATTTGCCGGAGGTGGAGTTGGTGATGGACCCCACGGGCCGGGTCATTGACGCCCATCCGGGTGACGACGCCTATACGCATAAAATTATCGAAATGTTTATGGTGGAAGCCAATGAGGCGGTGGCGACATTTTTAACCAGCAAAAAACTTAACGTCCTGCGACGAATTCACCCCGATCCGGACATGGACGCCAGTGAGAACGTCCGGCAATTTGTACTTTCCACGGGGCATAAGTTGCCCAAGAAGCTGGATCGCAATGTGATTCGCGAACTTCTGGATTCCGTGCGCGGCACACCCCTGGCGTATGCGATCCACTTAAGCGTGCTTAAGACTTTCAGCACGGCGGAGTATTCACCGCTGGAACAGGGACACTATGCGTTAGCCAGCGCGAATTATGCCCACTTTACTTCGCCGATTCGGCGCTATGCCGATCTGGTCATTCATCGCCTGCTGGATAGCGTCCTGACCGGCCAGCGCAAAAAGACGGGCCGGGGCAAAAAACGCGCCGGCAAACCAGTGGCGGCGCTGAGCACGGAAATGAATGCCTTAATGCCCCCCACGCTGGGCAACGTGCCGGATTACAACGCCCTGGTTCGCCTGGCGCGGCATTTGTCCTTTACGGAACGCCGGGCACAAGATGCGGAGCGCGAATTGCGGGCGGTGAAGGTTCTTGATTTACTCTCGCAGCATATCGGCGATGTTATTGACGGCGTGGTGACGGGGGTAAACAATTCCGGCGTGTTTGTGCAATCCACCAGATTTCTGGTCGAGGGACAGATACGCATGAATGATCTGCCTCCGGACTACTGGATTTACGACCAGCGCACGGCGTGCTTGCGAGGGCAGCGGTCGGGGCGGCGAATCACCTTGGGTGATCTGGCGCGGGTACAGATTGTGGCGGTGAATATTTCCGCACGGCGTATGGAAGTGCGGCTGATTGAACACGGCTCGACAATTCACGGTGAAAAGCACCTGCGGAAAGTTGAACCCGCGCGTGCTCCCAAGCCGGGAAAAATCCAAGAGTCTGGCGACCGTAACGTGGAACGCCACAAGCACAAACACAACCATC
This sequence comes from Planctomycetota bacterium, assembly GCA_021818565.1. Lineage (GTDB taxonomy): Bacteria > Planctomycetota > Phycisphaerae > WQYP01 > WQYP01 > JAMDCX01. Next base: position 2,230 of record JAKATV010000291.1, on the reverse strand, counting down.
GCAAAGATCCCGCCAAGGATGGAAAACGCTCCAAACGTTTTGGTCGGCGGCGGCGCGGGCGGTAAGGAATGGCGCAGTTGCCGGAAATTCGCCACGCGTGGTCGGGCACCCGGCCGGGGGGCGCTACGCGATACCGCGATTAGAGGACGTTTGAGCATGAATCCATCAGTGTGGAATCGTGGTGTTACCGCGGTCATTGTGACTTAAGGCACATTGGATTCACAAAATGAAATCAACAGCGCGTAGAGCACTGTCACATATTCTTTATCGCTGCTGCTGCCGAAGTACCTCTCCGGCAATAAACCACCCGCTGGAATCCACGCGGGTGGTCGTGATCCGGTTTGATGAAATCGGCGATCTGATTCTTACATTGCCATTTCTGCGTGAATTGAGACGATCCATGCCAAACGCCCGCATTGCGCTGGTGGTCCGCCCCGCACTGGTGAACCTGGTGGAATTATGCCCGCATATTGATAGTGTCATTCCATTTGCCCCCAAGTTTGGCTTTCGACCCGGGCGATTAAAGGCTCTTTTTAGCCTGCGGCGGCAAGTTGCGGTAGCACTTGGGGGAGAGCCGCAACTGGGAATTCTCCCGCGGTTTGATGCCGATTTCAGCCGCGGCTTACTGGCGTTGCTGGCCACCGGAGCGCAGCGGCGTATAGGGTTTTCAGAATCAGCCACAGTTGAAAAAATGCACGCCGATGCCGACACAGACCAATTTCTGACGCATCCGATTAAGCCGGTATGTGCCGATATGCACGAACTGAAACGCAATTTATCTTTGCTTACGGCTCTCGGCGCAACAGCCGGCAGCGATCACCTCCAGCTATATATTTCTCAACAGGATAAAACCAAAGCGGATGCGTTGTTAGCCAGCCGCCCTAATGGCACCCGGTGGATCGGTCTGTGCGCCGGCGCGAGCACCGAGCGGAAAAGGTGGCCGGTGGAGCGCTATGCGACAGTGGCGCGGTTTATCCTCGATCATTATCCCAATACCGCAGTGGTGGTTGTCGGCGGACCGGGGGACCGCGAAGCCGGGGAGCAAATTGTGCGGGAGCTTCAAGGCCGCGGCTTAAATGTCGCGGGAGATTTAGCCCTGCGGGAAACCGCGGCAGTACTGGCGAAATGCGGACTTTATCTGGGCAACGACACGGGGCCCATGCACATCGCGGCGGCTGTAGGAGTTCCTATTGTCGCCATTTATGCCGATCCGCCCCTTCCGGAACTGGCAAGTAGCGCCGGCAATACCGCGGCCCGTTTTGACCCCTGGGGCGTTGCCTACAGAACCGTCACACCAAGCGACGGTGCGGCAAACATTGCGGACACCAGTGCTTCCGGCGCAAGTCCAATTGCGGCGGTGACGGTTGAACAGGTGATACAAGCCGTTGAAGAGGTCGTGGCAATTTTTCCGGGTAAGAGCAGAAATTTGCTCATGGACGCCTAAATTCAGGGCTGGGTCTTGGTCTCCACAAAGCAGAAGCGGGTGAGGACACCCGCGGTCCCAGGGATGCCCGGAAAAATTGCCACACCCGTTGAAGAATTGTTGCCTCTTCCAAGTTGATAGGCGACCGGCACGGAAGCGATAACCTGATCGCTGGGACGAAGGCACTGCTATACCATGCGGCGGTGGTTTCAATCCACTCCGCGGCTTGGGGCCGCGGAGAACTCGGGCTTTCCACAAGTCACGCTAAGGGAAAGAGTTTCAATCCGCTCCGCGGCTTGGGGCCGCGGAGAACGGTGACAGCGACTATGACCGCACCGGATAGCAACGGGTTTCAATCCGCTCCGCGGCTTTGGGCCGCGGAGAACTCACACCACAGCATAACGCCCCGCGTTGTTTTCGCGTTTCAATCCGCTCCGCGGCTTTGGGCCGCGGAGAACTTCGACTTCAGGAAAAGACGCGCTATTTGATGAGTTTCAATCCGCTCCGCGGCTTTGGGCCGCGGAGAACCCGCGCCGCCCCTGGCACGCAATTCCGCGGCGCTGTTTCAATCCGCTCCGCGGCTTTGGGCCGCGGAGAACAGCCGTTACCGTGCCTTATGCTGCCGCGCCGCCCCTGTTTCAATCCGCTCCGCGGCTTTGGGCCGCGGAGAACATATTATGCGAGATCATTTTATCCAGACATTGAAGTTTCAATCCGCTCCGCGGCTTTGGGCCGCGGAGAACGATGTATCCTTTATCGCCCTGTTAATTATCAACACGTTTCAATCCGCTCCGCGGCTTTAGATCG
>JAKATV010000056.1 GCA_021818565.1 Planctomycetota bacterium | reverse complement strand
ATCAGGTGATTTTGGAGCCGGTGAAACTACTTATTGGCGATCTGGCCAACACGTTTCTGACTTTAATTATCACCGGCCTGGTCTGCTTCATCGTCATTAAGCTGTTGGTAAAGGCCCCACCACCGCCGCCGCCCGCGCCGCCGCCACCACCGACAAAGGCGTGCCCCTTCTGCCTGGACACTATTCCGCAAGCCGCAACTAAATGCAAGAGCTGTGGCAGTCAACAGCCGGTACCGGCTTAAGTGTGCGCCATTACGGCGTTGGCCATCAGATTGCCCCGTGACGATCTGACACTACGCCCCATTGTGACAGGTGGTCTGCGTCATGAAGCCCCGTATTGCCTACCGCCGAACATCCCCCGCCGTGTCCGGCGGCGACAATCATGTGCCGCGCTGGGTGTTAATGCCGGCACTGGTGATTACCACGCTGTTGATGATGCTGGTCATTTCTGGATCGCAAATGCCGGTGGTATTGGCAACACTGTGTAACGCCGCCTGGGCCGGCATCATTATTCTACCCGCCATTTTGCTGGGCTTGGCGCTGACCCATCCCTTGCGCGAACTGCCCATGATGCAGCTTTCGCCATGGCCTCTGGGCTTCCGCCTGGTTATGGCGGCCGCCCTGGGCATGGGAACCTTGAGCTTAACTGCGCTGGCCTTGGGAAGTTGCGGTCTGATTTCCGGGCCGGCCTGCAGTATTATGTTAATCGCCGCAGCCGCCGCCGGATATCCCTTTGCGCGCCAACTGAAATCTCAACTGGAATTTCTCACTCGCCCTCTGCAACGCCGCCACGCACTGATTTTACTGGCCTGCATTCCTCTGGCCATACTGCTTATCGCCGTCTGCTTTCCGGCTGGAACGCTGTGGCACACCGAAGGCAATGGCTTTGATGTGCTGGAATATCACCTGCAATTACCCCGGCAGTTTCTGGCTCTGCACAGCACGGCACCAGTGCATGAAAATATATATTCATATATGCCATTAAATATGGAAATGCTGTATCTGATTCTGGCCGGCGTGGCCCAATCAGCAATCGGGGGAGGGTATATTTATGCTCTGGTCTTTGGATCGCAAATATTACATGCCGTTGTGACGCTGTTGGCGGTTGCGGGAATACTTTTTGCGCCGCTGAATCTGAAAGCCATCGGCCGCGTGCTGGCCGCCCTGGTGGTAGTGGCCACCCCTTGGACGCTGGTAGTGGGATCGCTGGCTTATAACGACGGCGCGGTATTGCTTTACGGGGTCTTGGCGGTCAGCCTGGCGTGCGTGGCGACGCGCTGGCCCGAGTGGCTTACGCTGGGCGTAGTGCTGGGGTTAGCTGTAGGAACCAAAATGACCGCAGGCGTTATGGTGGCGCTGCCCATTGCCGCTATTCTTCTGGCGCGCCGCAATTTTCGCCAATTGGCGATTGTTACAATTATCGCATTACTTATCTACAGCCCCTGGATGGCCCGTTCCATGGCCGCCACCCATACGGCCCACAGCCTGGGCAATCCGATATTTCCCATTTTTACCGGCACCCTTGGTCGCGGACATTGGAGTAAATCCATCGCCTTAAGATTCGACCGTGGCCACCGCCCGCCCGCGCGGGATGCCGGCGCTGCCGGACATCTGCATGCCCTGGCTGATCAATCAATTCTCGATCGCCAGTGGTCACCGGGAATCGCCGCCTGGCTTGATGCCTTGCGCCCCAGCCCCGGTTTTCCCGGCCCGCAAACGCCCTGGCTTCTACGATTAGGCCCGCTTTGGCTGGTGCTGATCCCCGCGATTGGTTTAGCCCTATTTACCGGAATTCAGTCTTGGCTTCTGGCACTGTGCCTGCTGGTGCAACTGCTTGCCTGGATCACCTGCACCCAATTGCAGGCCCGATTTTTATTACCCGCCGTTATTCCATTGGCCTGGATGCTGGGAATGGCCGCCGATCTGCTGCCGGCCTATTGTGCCGCCGCCGCAACACTACTTGCTGTGCAGGCCGTCGGCTGCGCTTTGCTGCTTAGACCCGAAGCGGGACTTTTATTTGGCCCCATTCATTCCCAAATGCCGCCGCCAATAGGTGCTGCGATCAGCCTGCCCGAAGATTGGCTTTCCGAGCCTGCACCGCCGGGACAATTTACCTCACATACCACCTATTATCTGGAAGGCTTAAGCACTCCGCTGTACATCCGCGGGCACGTTATTTACGGAACCGTCTTTGATCGCAACAAGCTGGCCAGAGCCTTTCACCACGGCGGCGCGGCGGCAGCACTGCATTATCTGCAAAGCCACCGCGTGAATTACCTGATCATTGATTGGCCGGAAATAATCCGCCTCCGAAAGACCTACGGCTTTGATCCCATCATCACCCCCAAAAACATCGCCAAACTCCGTTCCCTCGGCCTAACCCCCATCCCCCAACCCACCGCCGGCGGTATCGTAATTGACCACGTACCGGGGCATTAAAACTCGCGGAAATGAGCTGCGGCAGTGAGACCATCGCTAATGTTGCCGAAACGGAGGCTCATGCGGCCAGTTCCTCTCTGAACTCATCGCGTCGGCTTCATATGACTGATCGCACGCCGTAGCTCTCCAGCGCGTCCGTAACTGACGGGGATGCATCCCGCTCGCAATCGTTAAGGAATGCATAAGCCCGTGAGTCCGGCGAACGCACTTCCCTGGTATCGATCCATGAAAATGAAAGTGATTGCACAGTATCCCGGCTTGGCCGGCTAATTGCATGAAGGATGCGATCCGGCTGCTTGCGCGATTTGGGAATCACAAAATCGAACAAATGGTCGTACCCGGTCTTGCCCATGAACTTCACCTTGGGCGTGTAACGGATATCGTGAGGGACAAATCTTGCATCATTCAATGCGGATTATGGGGTTATATCAACGACGGCAGGTAGTGTTTGGCCAGAGCGTTGAATTCAACAACTTGGTTTTCGACCCAGCCTCTATCACGCGCTAATTCTGTGGCCATGGTTTGAGCGACATGGGATGCTGCTGCGATGGCGGCGTGGGCGTCCAGAAACAGCAGGCGCGTGCGGCGGGCCAGGATATCGTCAATTGTGCGGGCCATTTCGTGGCGGACGAAATAGATGATTTCCTCAGCGGTAATCGCGCATGGCCCGGTTGCAAGTTCGCTATTCATCCCCCTCGCGGAGCCTCCAGGGTGCTTATCGCATCCCGTTTCGCTTGCGTCGGAATTTGGAGAACCGGATATTTTTAAGCCGCGCGTGATACATTCGCGCACGGGCAAAGAGCCGATGCCGGCGGCCTGACCGACCGCATCTTCCGCCATGCGCCGATAGGTTGTCCATTTTCCACCGGCAATGGTCAATAATCCACTGCTGCTGATGTCAATTGTATGATCGCGGGACAACGCCGCGGTATGGCTATTCCGCGGTGCTTTAACCAGGGGGCGAATCCCCGCAAACATACTGACAATGTCGCTGCGTTTCGGCTCTCGCGCCAGATATTGCCCGGCGGTTTCAAGAATAAAATCAATTTCCTCACCCTGCGGCACGGGTTCCAGGGTAACGTTTTCCAGCGCGGTATCGGTTGTGCCTAATAGTGTGCGATTGTGCCAGGGCACGGCAAACAACACGCGCCCATCGCTGGTATGCGGCACCATAATGGCGGTGTCTCCGGAAAGAAATGTTCTTTCCAGCACCAGATGCACGCCTTGGCTGGGAGAAATAATACCGACCGCGCTCGGGTTATCCATGTGCCGCAATGTATCGCCGAAGGCACCCGTTGCGTTAATAACACATCGTGCCGCAACAGTATGTGTCCGCCCGGTTTCGCGGTCAGTAAACCGTAGCGCGTGCAGATGTCCCGCGGCATCATGCAGCAGGTGCGTCACGGGCGCATAATTCAAAAGTGCCGCGCCATGTCGCGTTGCGGTCGTGGCTAAGTCGATCAGCAGTCGCGCATCATCAAATTGTCCGTCGTGATACAGCACGCCACCCCGCAGGCCTTCGGTTTTCAGCGTGGGAATATAGTGCAGCACTTCCTGGCGGCTCAAATGCCGGGATTTTCCAAATCCATATTTCCCCGCCAGCAGGTCATAGGCTTTTAATCCAACACCGTAAAACGGAGCTTCCCACCATTGATAATTCGGCACGACAAAAGCCAGATCATGCACCAGATGCGGAGCGTTATTTTTAAGAATTCCCCGTTCATGCAAGGCTTCTGTGACCAGGGCAATATTGCCCTGCCGCAAATAACGTACGCCGCCATGCACCAGTTTGGTGGAGCGGCTGCTGGTGGCTTTGCCAAAATCGCTTTGTTCCAGCAAACAGACCGCATAGCCACGCGACGCCGCATCCACCGCGATGCCCACACCCGTAGCGCCGCCGCCAATGACCGCGATATCCCATGGCTCGCTTCGATCTATTATTCGATGCAACGATACATCTCTATTCATAGATGCCTTCCACCGCGAGTTATTCAGTCGCAGCCCCCGGCTCCTCCCAATCCCTGGACCGTGCAACCGCCTTTTTCCACCGCCGGCGAAGAAAATGCGCCTCATCACGACTTATCCGCGGCTCAAACACGCGATCCACCGCCCAGTGCCGCGCGACATCGGCGCAACTCTCCCAGAAGTGCGCCGCCAAACCCGCCAGATAGGCGGCCCCGAGAGCCGTCGTCTGTATGATTTGCGGCCGCAATACCGGGACACCCAGCAAATCAGCTTGGAACTGCATCAACAATGTGTTTTCCGCCGCGCCGCCGTCCACGCGCATTTCAGTCACCGGCTGCCCGTAATCCTTTTGCATGCATTCCAGCAAGTCCGCGCTCTGATGGGCAATACTTTCCAGCGCCGCCCGGGCAATGTGCGCGGCGGTTGTTCCACGCGTCAGACCGGAGATGGATCCCCGCGCGTAGGCATCCCAATAGGGTGAACCCAGCCCCGCGAACGCGGGAACAAAATATACGCCGCCGGAATTCTCCACGCCGGCCGCCAGGGCTTCAACGTCTTTGCTGCTTTGAATAATCCCCAGTGAATCGCGCAGCCATTGCACCACCGCCCCTCCGATAAACACGCTTCCCTCCAAGGCGTAATGGGTGGTGCCACCCAGCCTCCAGGCCACGGTGCTTAAAAGCTTGTTCCCGGATTCCGTCGGCTTTTCTCCGACGTTCATGAGCATAAAGCATCCGGTGCCGTAGGTATTTTTTACCGATCCGGGAGCAAAACAGGTTTGGCCGAATAACGCCGCCTGTTGATCCCCGGCAACCCCGGCAATCGGCACTGGGGTGCCCAGCAATTCCCCGGAAGTGTGGCCAAATAGTTCAGATGAAGACCGCACATCGGGTAAAACAGACGGCGGAATATCCATTACCGCCAGAAGTTCATGATCCCATTGGCCGCTGTGAATGTTAAAAAGCATCGTGCGGGACGCATTGGAAATATCTGTCGCATGAACCGCGCCGGCGGTAAGTTTCCAAAGCAGCCATGAATCCACGGTGCCAAACGCCAAGTCACCGCGCGCGGCCATCTTCCGGGCACCGGGAACCTGGTCCAAAATCCATCGTAACTTCGTGGCGGAAAAATAAGGGTCAATAATCAGGCCGGTTTTTCGGGTCACCATTCCCGCATGGCCTGCGGATTTAAGCGCCTCGCACAGATCAGTGGTGCGCCGATCCTGCCAGACGATCGCATTATAAACAGGTTCCCCGGTCTTCCGGTTCCATACCAGCGTGGTTTCCCGCTGATTGGTGATGCCGATAGCGGCGATATCCGTAGCCGCAATGCCCGCCTGGACGATAACTTGCTGTGCGGTGGCCAGTTGCGTGCGCCAAATTTCCTGGGGGTCTTGTTCTACGGAGCCGGGGCGGGGAAATATCGGGGCCAGTTCCATTTGCGCCATCGCTAGGGATCGCCCATTGTGATCAAACACAATGGCTCGTGAACTGCTGGTTCCCTGATCCAATGCCAGAACTACGCTCATCGGATTCCCGCCACTTGGCTTAACAATCAGGCATGGGCCGGCACAGATGCGGGTTTTTCAACCTGAAACTCCGGCCAATCCGCATTATCCCAGCCTACGCGGCTGCCTGCCGGATAATCCGAGGCCTGCTGGTGCGGAGGCAATTGCACGGTGGTTTTATACGCGGTTTGTACCAGCAGGGAATTTTCCGCGGGGTTTTGCTGTAAAACCAGCCCCTGCATGCGACGCGGTCGGCCAAAAAGCGGCTCCACATAGTTCCCCCCCTCGCTGACTGCGTCAATTTTTCGCGCCGGCGCATGAATACGTCCGGATACCCATTTGCCCACCACCAGATCCGCGGCGGATGAACATTTGAACGTGTTGCGATAATTCGCATTGGGCGTTTTTAATGTGACCAGATCGTTTTCAATACTCTCAACAATAAATTTCATTCAGCATTCTCCAATATGAAATGAATTATAAGCCCGAATCGCTCAGCGGCCAACAGGTGGGCAACCCGGGTCGGGATCCGCTTGCGTTGTTCAGTTCATATTGAATTGAAGCCTGTAAGCGGTGAGTGCGGAAAACAGCGTTACCCCAGATTCTGCGGAGGGCACTGGCCTTGG
>JAKATV010000476.1 GCA_021818565.1 Planctomycetota bacterium | reverse complement strand
AAGTCACTGTTCATCTGATCGCGCAGGGTGTAGGTTTGGACAGCTAGACGCATGGAAAGCTCCTTAGCAGTGGTTCAGCCAAACGACATCATACCGGATTTTATCCGGAATTCCTCAACATCGGGATACGTATTTCCCACGATTTCGAATAAATTTGCGATTTGAATAAAATTTTTGTCCCTTGACCGGAGTTCCGGCGTATAGTTACCATGCGGATTCCAGTGCGCGTGTGCGAGGAAAAATGCGACGGCACAGGATTGCTTACTCAGGCGGAATATCGGAATTCCGCGGGTTTATGTTCGTCTGATCAGGTGATTTTTCATGCAACAACACACGCGATCTGGGGTTCAAACCTTTGGGGCCCGTGGTGGAACGCCGGCCGGACTTTTGGCCCTGGCGGCTCTGATATTTTTGACGAGTTGGGTGGCGAATACATCTCACCCAGCGGCGGCGGCACCGGCCACAACAATATTGACCGCCTCACCTGCCGAAAGCTACGCCGAGAAGGTTAGCGAGCTGATTCACTCCCAGAATCTGGCGGCGTTGGCGGCATTATCTCCCGCGGCTCCGGCGACAACGGATGCGGCAATGATCAACCGCTGGCGGCAGGCTTATGTGACCACGATGGCAAAGGCGCGCGTGGCGAATCAGAAGTTTTATAAAAAATGGCTGGCCACCGGAAAAAAGGATTTTAAGGCGAAAAAGCTGATTCCCGCCTTTGAATATATGCTCACCGCCTACGGATTTTCAACGGATAAGACTGCGTTTAAAAAGCAACCTTGGGTCGGCACGCTGACGAAACAAATTGCCGCCAAAGCGGCGCAGTTTGATAAGCAGCATCGCTGGCTGGAATCCTTACAGCTTTATAATCAGCTTAACACCATGTACCGCATTTCCCGGATATATCACCGTGATCTGCATCGGGTGATCCGCCGCACCATGTTGCTGGCGACTTACACACCCAAAGAATTTTTTGCCATGCAGGCCCAGTTGGCCAAAGATCATGCCTTCAAAAAGCCCTCGACCACCCCCAAACCGAAAATCAAAGAGGAACAGCAAAATCACGCTCCGGTTTATTCGCGCTGGCAGCACACGGTAAAAGGCATTCATCAGGATATGCTTGTGGAGTGTCTGGAACTTACCGAGCACGACTGGGTATTACCGATCACCTACAATACGCTGCTGACCGGCGGGTTGCATTTGGTAAAACTTATGGCCGATACGCCGATGCTGGGCGACACCTTTCCCGGTTTAAAGCAGACCGCCCGGCGCGATCAATTTGTCTCGGAAATCAACACGCTTCTTAAACGCACCGCTTCCAGCAAACCCATTGACTCTCTGGGCATGATTCGCCTGTGGAGTGAACTGGTGACAATGAACCAGAGCACTGTAAAATTGCCGTTGCCCGTGCTGATTAAAGAATTTACGGAAGGGTGCATGGAAAAGACCGACAAGTTCACCATGCCGTTCTGGCCCAGTCAGGTGCAGGGCTTCAACAAGGAAATGGAGGGACAGTTCGGCGGTGTGGGCATACAGATCCAGGTAGACAACGGCCTCCTGCAAGTGGTTTCCCCACTTAGCGGCACCCCCGCGTACAAAGCCGGGATTCAGGCCGGGGATGTTATTGTTACAGTCAACGGGCAAAACATGATGGGACTGGGCATTAATACAGTGGTCCGCAAGATCATGGGAAAGCCGGGCACGAAAGTTGTTCTGGGCATTCGCCGGGGCACGAATCCCAAACTGCTGATTTTCCATCTTACGCGAGCGATTATTCATGTTCGTTCCATCAAGGGATTCGCCCGTAACCCGGCGACGGGAAAATGGCGATTTATGATTGACCCCAAGGAAGGCATTGCGTATGTGCGGGTAACGCAGTTTCAGGCGGATACCGCACAGCAGTTAAAGAAAGTTCTCAAACGGTTACTCAAAAAACACATGCACGGATTAATTATTGACCTGCGCTATAATCCCGGCGGCTATCTGGATACCGCGGTGCGCATGTGCAATATGTTTATCAGTCAGGGAACCATACTATCCACCCGTGGGCGCACGGCACCGCCGGAGGCCTGGTCGGCCCAGGGTTCCCCGCTGATTCCACCGGATATGCCGGTAATTCTGGTAGTCAATCAGGATAGTGCCAGTGCCTCGGAAATTTTCAGCGGGGCCATGCGGGATCACCACCGCGCCCTGATTGTCGGTCACCGGACGTATGGCAAAGGCTGTGTACAAAATGTAATCCCCATCGGAGAACACGACACGGCAGAATTCAAACTCACGGAACAATATTATTATCTGCCGGATGGCGAGTGCATTCAGCGGCAACCGTACGCCCGCGTATGGGGCGTAAAACCCAATGTCGCTGTGTGGTTTTCGCCGTTGCAACTGCAGGAACTGCAGGCAACATGGTTGAATGATGACCTGATTGCCGGCCCCGGCAAAGCCGCGGCCAAGACCAGCCCCTTTGCGTTTAAGGTTCCGCCGCAAAAGGCGTTTGATACGCAATTGGACACCGCGGAAATATTGATGAAGTTGCAACTATTAAAGTATTATCATTAAAGCCGCCGACATAATGGCGAAATAATGGAGTACGTGATTATGAATCGCAGACGCATAATTGGAAATATTCTCAGTTGGGCGATGGCCTTGCTGACAGCGGTTGCCACGCTCTATTTAAGCATCCACTATCTGGCCAAGCCCCACGGCTGGATTGACTGGATGGTGCAACTTTCCGGCGCTGCCACAACTGCGATCATTATATTCTTTCTGACCTGGGGCCATTTTCAGAAAACGCCCGTCGCGCCGGCACCGCAGAAATCCTCCTCGGCCAGTTAGCCCCAGGCGCGGAACGCTGGGCAGGGGACAGATGACAGGGTAAGCTGGCCAGCCCGCTGGCCGCAGTTCCGGCCGTTTCCCGCACAATTCCTGAAAATGCAATGCCATCACTGATGAGAACGCCGACATTTGCGGCAGTGTTGTTTGGGGCCGCGAGGGCGCAATTTCCCCGGGGGCGCTTGAGTTCTCGACCACTTCGATGCGATAATGCGCCAAGTTGGAAAAGGATCGCTTCATGGAATCATCAACTGTCCGAGTGCTGTTGCTGCGAACGGCCGGCACAAACTGTGATAAAGAACTGGCTCTAGCCTTTCAGCGGGCGGGTGCCAATGTAGAGACGATACATATACACCGCCTGCTGGCCGAACCTGGGCGATTGACAGCCTATCAGATATTGGGCATTCCCGGCGGATTTTCCTACGGAGATGATATTGCCAGCGGGAAAATCCTGGCCAATGAATTGCTGCACCACCTGCGCGAGCCGTTGGAGCAATGGGTGCGCGATGGCAAAATGATTCTGGGCGTATGCAATGGATTTCAAGTTCTGGTCAAGGCCGGCCTGTTGCCGGGGCCGCTACCGCAGTTGGAACCATCCGACGTATTTACTACCACACTGACGCATAATTCCCAGGCCCGCTTTGAAGACCGCTGGGTGCGGTTACAATCTCAATCATCTGTTTGCAAATGGATCGAACCGGGTAAATCTCTGCTGCTGCCGGTGGCCCATGGAGAAGGGCGATTTGCGGTGCGCGATCCGGCGATTATGGATGCGCTGGAAGCTAATGATCAAATTGTTTTGCGTTACGTTTCTGAAAATGGAAAACCCGCGAAAGATTTTCCCGACAATCCCAATGGGAGTGCCGGAGCCATCGCCGGAATATGCGATGTCACCGGACGAATTTTAGGACTTATGCCGCATCCAGAGCGGTTTATTAATATCCGGCAGCACCCATACTGGACTCGGCTGGACGGCGCGGCCGCACCGGATGGTCTGCAATTATTTGAGTATGCAATTAAGTACGTTCACAGCACGATGGCTGTGAGCGTTTAATACCGGCGGTTTTACCGGTATACCGACACGGAGGTCAGCGTTTTGGGCACGCCCACGATAGCACCGCACAGCTTTCTCAAGCGGCGATGGAAGTTGCCGGAATCGGTTGCGGATAGCCGACAGCTTGATAGCTTATCGCGCAGTCTGGGCCGCCACCCATTGACCACGCGCCTGCTGCTGGCGCGGAATTTGAACAATCCGGAATCGGCCCGCCAATTTTTGGAGCCGCAATTTAAGAACATTCTTCCTCCGCGGAGCATTCCCGGTCTTGAGGCCTGTGCGGACCTGGTGGCGTGCGCGATAACACGCAAGGAAAAAATCACCATCTACGGTGATTATGACGTGGACGGAATTACGGGAACCACAATGCTGCACCGGCTCTTGAAGGCGGCGGGTGCCGATTTCGATACGTATATCCCCCATCGAATTGATGAAGGCTATGGATTATCGATTGATGCGGTAAAAGATATTGCCCGGCGCGGAGCACGCCTGTTACTGACCGTCGATTGCGGCATTACCGCTGTGGAGGCGGTGCAGGCCGGACGCGACGCCGGTATGACGATGGTCATCACCGATCATCATGAATATCAGGCCCCGTTGCCGCCGGCGCATGCCATTGCCCATCCGCGTTTGCACGGATCAACGACCGGAAATACGGATTTATGCGGGGCCGCCGTGGCGTATAAACTCGTCTGGGCCGTCGCGGCAAGGCTGTGCGGTTCAGATAAGCTTACACCAACATATCGCGATATGTTGATCGATTTTACGGCCTTGACCGCTCTGGCCACGATAGCGGATGTGGTGCCATTGCTGGACGAAAATCGTATCCTGGTGAGTTACGGCTTAAAGCAACTGTCGCGATCCAATATGGCGGGCATCCAAGCGCTGATCCGCGTGGCAAAATTTGAAAATCGCAGCATTGACGGAACGGCGGTGGGTTTTTCGCTGGCACCTCGGCTTAACGCGGCCGGCAGAATGGGCCATGCCAATATGGCCGTGGAATTGCTGACTACCGAAGACGCCGCCCGGGCCGATGAACTGGCGGAATATCTGGAGACAAAAAACAAGGAACGCCAGAATACGGAGCGGAAAATAACCGCTGAAGCCATTGAATTGGTGCGGCAGATGCCGCAGCTTCCCTCGGCGCTGGTGCTTTGCCAACAGCACTGGCACCCCGGCGTGGCGGGAATTGTCGCCGCACGCCTGGTGGATCACTTCAACCGCCCCGCCTTTGTGCTGATAGATAATGGGCACACCATCAGCGGCAGCGGTCGCAGCGTGCCGGGCTTTGCCCTGCATGAAGCCATTGCCCACTGCCGCGACCTGTTAATAAGCGGCGGCGGCCACGCGGCGGCCGCCGGCGTAAAAATGCATACCACGCAACTCGCGGCGTTTACTCGGAAATTATGCGACTATACCGCGCAGGCGCAACCCGCGGACGCCCTGGTACCCTGTTTAGAAATTGATGAAGAACTGGAGCCTTGCGATATTGATTGTCAGGCATTTAGTGAACTTGAAGCATTGGCTCCCTTTGGCTGCGGCAATACGAAACCGAAGTTCCTGATTCGCAACGTTCAAGTTGCCGCCCCACCGCGCCGCATGGGCGCACGCGGCGCGCATATGGCGCTGCAACTGAAAATTAACGACCGCCGTTGCCGAGCTGTGGGATTTGGATTAGGCGATGCCGAACCGCTGCTGACGGTCGGAATGATGCTTGATCTGGTGGTCCATGCCAGTGTGAGTCATTATTACCAGCAGCCGCAGGCGGAATTGCGCATCATTGACTTTTCCCGCAGCGACGGGCGACATGTGCATGGTGAAACTACCCCGGCGCAAGCGGCTGATTCAGTGTTAATGAAGTTGTAAACGCTATGACAGATATCGAATTGAAAGGATGCTCAATGACACAAGCCGCTAGAAGCGCCACCCCGGAACAATTGCACGCCATTGGGGCCATCGCCGCGGGGCTGATTACCAGTGGACAGGCGGTAGGTCTAGGCAGTGGCAAGGCATCCCATGCGTTTGTAAAAATGCTGGCCCGGCGGGTGCGGGAAAATGGCTTGAATATTGTCGGTATTCCTACCTCCGAATCCACCGCCCGGCTGGCCAGAGATCTGGGCATACCGTTGGGCAGCCTGGACAATATCACGCGCCTGGATATTGCCGTGGATGGTGCCGATGAAGTTGACCCCACGCTGAACCTTACCAAGGGTGGAGGCGGTGATTTGCTGCGGGAAAAAGTGATCGCCTCCATAGCACAGCGGTATGTGGTAGTGGTGGGTGAGGAAAAGCTGGTGGAACATCTGGGATCGCGCTTCCCGGTTTTTGTCGAAGTGGTGGAATTCGCCTTGCCGACGGTGATCCGCGCGTTGGCCGCTATCGGGGCTACCACCACGCCGCGCATGACCGCCAGCGGTGAACTTTTCCGCACCGATAACGGCAATCCGCTGCTGCACGCCCGCTTTGATCCATCCGATGCGCAACTCCTGCAACCGGCAATTCTCGATCAGACCATACGCAATATCCCCGGCACCATTGAAACCGGTCTATTTCTCAACAAGGCTGATGAAGTGCTGGTGGCAAACTTTGACGGTACGGTGCGGACGCTGCATCGGAATGCGTAGGACGGGGAAGTTAGTACTACAGCGCGATATTATCCACTTTCG
>JAKATV010000349.1 GCA_021818565.1 Planctomycetota bacterium | reverse complement strand
CTCCTCTTATTTTATCATGGTTCGACTTCAAAGCGAGAAAAATCCGGATTTATCATCCGATGCAGTGAAGTGATGGCTCGGGGGGAGAGTGTGATATCCGCATCGGGAATGTCTCCACCGGCCAGTATCAGGCGGGATCGGCCGGTTTCCGATTGCAATATCCATTCATCAAGCCCAAGTGGACCGGGCAGATAATTGATAACACGGTAGCGGCCGACGGCCGGCTCAATGGGCGCGACAAGGTGAAATGGATAATCGGCGATAAAATGGCGGCGAATCGTCACGTCAATGCGCGAGGCATGGAGAATCAGATGCGCGTCCATGGGGCCAAGAATGACTTTCACTCCGGTGCCCGCCACCATGGATCTGGCGTGCAAGCCCGGATTCAGCCGCAAAATCATCTCCGGGGTAATGCGATATAACCCCGCGAGATAATCCAGAGAATTTCCGGGTTGCACCGTGACAAGTTTCACCAAGGTATCGCCGGGGATAATCGCGGAACCTAAAATACTGTGACGATTAATTTCCATCAGCATGGCTCGGATGGCAGCGGCCTGCTTTTCGCCAAAGCCGGAAATATGTCGCAAGGCTGCTTGCAAAGTGTGCCGCGCTTTGAGCAGTCGATCATGCCGCAGGTCCAGACGCGCTTGACTGACTTCCCGGCGCGTACGAACCAATAGTCCCGGCGAAAGAACATGAAGAACCTCCGGCGGCGCTGCGGGAGGCAGATCAGGCGTGAGGGGTTGGTCCATTTGCCCGGTATTCGACATATCTGCCGAGGCGGGCGGCGTAAAATTGTCGTCGGTCGTTGGCTGCGTCATGGCGGGAGCGGTAGCGGCGTGCCGTGGGTGTAGCGCTTTAAGAACCTGTCTGCGTACTTTCATGGCTTGCCAAGCACCCCATACGACCAGTATGCCAACAATAATCCAGAGCAGGGCATCGCGCGATTTGGGTGTCGAACCTGATTTAAAGCGAATAGCCATGCCTTCACTGTACACGCACTATGCACCTTTCATCCAGCGATGCCGGGGGATATGCCGGGGGATATTCAACACAAAGCCGGGCAAATCCGTTAAACTATCTACCCCTGTGAAGAACCGTCACAGCAATCTCGCGGGCAATCCGGGGCGGAGTATGGGCGGTGTTTTTGCAAGGGTTGCCCGGCGGCACATGCAGGCTCCTGGAAAACGAAATTGCAAATTGAAGGATTAACACCATGGAAACCCCATATCTGACAAGTGACTTACCCGGGATCGGCGGACAGATTAAAGTTCGGCCTGAAGACTTTATTGTGGAAGAAATCCCGCTCTATGAGCCTTCCGGTAACGGAATTCACTGTTATGCGCACATTGAAAAACGCGGCATTCCCACACTGGCGGCGGTTAACGTGTTTGCCAAGGCTCTGGGGCGGCGGTCCATGGAAGTGGGTTATGCCGGTTTGAAAGATGCCCAGGCGGTCGCCCGACAAACATTCAGCATTGAGCATGAGGGGCATGAACGGATTGCGGCATTGAAATTGCCAAACATCAAAATTCTGTCGGTCAAACGCCACACCAACAAACTTAAAATCGGTCATCTGGCGGGCAATCGGTTTACGGTAAAGATTCGCCGCGCCGAATGGAGTCTGCCGGGCGGATCGCCCTCAGAGGCGCAAACGCGCGCGGCGGCGGTGCTGGCAAGATTGTCGCGAACCGGCGTGCCGAACTTTTTTGGCATGCAGCGATTCGGCATGAGACGAGATAACCATCTGCTGGGGCTTTTTCTGCTGCGCGATCAAAGCAAAGAGTTTCTCACCCGCTGGTTGGGAGAGCCGGATGAAAGCGTGGATCATGGTTCCGTGCTTCAAGCCCGGCGGCATTTTGCCAATAACAATCTGGAATTGGCCAACGCCCATTGGCCCGGGCATTTGCGCGATGAACGCCGCGCGTTAAGCATTCTGGCAAGAAATCCCGGGCAGTGGGATAAAGCCATGCGGGTGGTGGATATTCGCCTGAAGCGCCTGCTGATTTCAGCCTTGCAGGCGCACTTATTCAATGAATTACTGCGCATGCGCTTGGGGGAATTAAATAAAATCCTACCCGGTGATTTGGCGTGGAAGCACGATATTGGGGCGGTATTCCGCGTGGAGATGGCGGAGGATAAAGTGCAAATTGAGCAGGCCCGTTGTGATCAACATGAAATTTCACCCTCCGGCCCCATGTTCGGCTATCGCATGACGCAACCGCAGGGCACCCCGCTTGAAATGGAAAATCAAGTTCTGGCATCCAATGACCTGACGCTGGAAGCCTTCCAGGGGCCGCGGGCCTACAAGACCAAAGGCTCCCGTAGGCCCATGCGATTTTGTCCCACGGAGGTGCAGTTAAGCACCGGCACCGATGACGTCGGGCCATTCCTGGAACTAAAATTTGTTTCACCCCCCGGCTGCTTTGCCACAGTTTTGCTGGGGGAAATCATGAAAACGGATGTGCCGGAACAGTAAAATTCCAAAGCGCATCGCTCTCACGCCTGATCGGCTTCTGTATCGTGTCATGGAGAATTTCATCGCCGGCCATTGACCTTGATGGTCAATAATTCCTTGGCGGGCGATGTGCCAAGGATATCCTGTTCAATAATGGCGATGGCCTGCCGCTGCACCCGCCACACAAAATGCGCACCGACATCGGCCAAATCAACCCAGCGGTAATCATCATGTTCGGCGTCGAGGATCACTTTGGCCCGCGGTGCGATCTGCGCGGCAAACACGGGCAAGACCGTCACGCGGTCGCGTGCGCGATGATAAAAGCTTTCCAGATATTCCACCTGAAAAAAATTCGTCGGCACCAGTTGCGTCTCCTCCTGAAGTTCCCGCAGGGCCGCATTGATCGCTGTTTCACCAGACTTTATCCCACCATAAACCGTTTGCCACGTGCCGGCATAATCGCCTGACCCCGCTGCGCGATGCAACTGCAGGAATTGCGTTCCGCCCGCTAAATGTCGAAACACATAAACCGCCACGCGATTAGACTTCACCTTGGGCATAAACCGGCTCCGTAATAACGCCTGTGTTGTACCACGCCAGCGCCTGCGCGGGAAATTGCCTGCTGCTAATTCGTCAGTGATCGCGCCGGGCTAATTCAACGACCAGTTGGGCCAGGGGTTGAGCTGCGGGGCCCAGGCGGGCGGCCATGTCTTGGGCGATTTGAACTTGCGAGGCAAGATGCTGGCGCGATTCTTCCAGGCCCAACAGGGAAGGATAAGTCAGTTTGCCAATTGCCGCATCCTTCCCGGCCTTTTTGCCCAGGCTTTCCGCCGTGGAAGTCGCATCAAGCACGTCATCCACAATCTGAAATGCCAGTCCTGTCGCCCGGCCTAAGGCGTCAACAGTTTGCAAGTCCGCATCAGAAACACCGCCGGATAATGCCCCCATGCGGCAGGCGGCGTTGATAAGCGCCCCGGTTTTCATGCGGTGAATGCGTTGCAAATGCGCTAATGAACCTTGTGTTCCTTTGGATTTTTCCGCCGGGTAGCAGGTGTCAAGGATCTGGCCGCCGATCATGCCGGCGGCCCCAGTGGCCAAGCCCAGTTCTTTCACCAGTCGCATCGCCAACGCCGGATCGGGCACGTGTGTTGCCAGTAATTCAAAGGCCAGGGTGTTCATGGCGTCGCCTGCAAGAATAGCGACGGCGTCTCCATAAACTTTATGGTTGGTCGGGCGTCCGCGTCGTAGATCATCATTATCCATGGCGGGCAGATCGTCATGCACCAGAGAAAAGCAGTGAATTAATTCCAGGGCACCAGCCGCGGGTAACGCTGTCGCCTCATCGCCGCCTACCGCCCGGCAGGATAACATTGCCAATGCCGGGCGGATGCGTTTTCCCGGTCCAAACAGGCTGTAGGAAATGGATTCCATCAGAATCGGCGGCGCATCCGGCACTTGCGCGAGAAAACTGCGCAAAAAGTCATCCGTTTGCAAAGCGAACGATTTAACCATTTCCATAACATTACAACTTGATGCAACCGGTGCCGACGCAGCCATGATGCCTCCTAAAAATTCCGCCGACAAATTATACCGCACGGCTCATTATTTCGCACAGGCCCCCGGCAGGGGCAGATATTGTCCCCCTCGATGATCATAAATTGAGTCGGTCGCTGGATTCATGCACGCCGATGCAGTATGACATAGAGGGTTAATGGTACTGGAGCAACGCTCATGCGTATAAGAAAAATTCTGCCGGCCCTTTTGATAACCAGTCTGATCCCGGCGGGTGCCGGTTTTGGTGCGACGTGGCAACCCCATATAAATACGGCCAATTTACGCGACACGATTACCGTGCAGATTATTCATCACGCGGAGCCGGCCATAGTGTCTATTACCGCCAAGAAAATTATCGCGCATGAGGTCAGCCTTTTCCCCAATATGTTTTTAGCGCCGGGTTTTGGGGAAATTGTCCGCGAGCCCGCCGATTTTCTGGGCAGCGGATTTATTATTCAAAAGAATGGCTACGTGGTGACCAACAATCATGTGGTGGACCAGGCGAAACAGATTTCCGTGACATTATCCAACGGAAAAAAATATGCCGCGCATGTTGTCGGCAGTGATCCGCAGGCGGATTTGGCGATTTTGAAAATAAACGCGGCCTCCCGCCACACATTTCCGACACTGACACTGGGGGATTCATCGACGCTGATGATCGGCGAACCTGCGATTGCGGTGGGTAATCCATTTGGGTTCAGTCAAAGTGTCAGTACGGGAATTGTCTCCGCCATGGGCCGGGAGATTCATGAGCCCAACAATCCGGTGCCGCTGAAAAACTTGATCCAAACCGATGCCGCAATTAATCCCGGTAATTCCGGAGGCCCGCTGTTAAATGCCTATGGGCAGGTCATCGGCATCAATACCGCCATCCGCGGCAATGCGCAAAATATCGGCTTTGCCATCGGGGTGAACAGATTATATGGACTTATCAGCACGCTGATGAACCCGGAAATCACCAATGGTGTGCTGATTCCCGTCACATTTGCGGGCCAGAGAACATTTCATTCGCCGGCCACCATTGATCAACAGGTGGTAATTGCCGGCACACATGGCCCGACAGTCGTATCCGTAGATGGAATTCCCACTCCGAATTTACTCGATGCGTATGCGGCATTGTTGAACGTAACATTGCGGCAAAAAACAGTGATGGTGCATTTTTCCAATGGCACCACGAAAGCTTACCCCGTGAGCGTGGCTCCGCCGACACCGGCCCAGATACGGGTGCGGCGAATCGTCCGGGCCGTTAAGCAAATCATGGGCTGTACCATTGAACAGGTAACACCGACGTTGGGGAAAAAATTCAATCTCGGCGTAAACAACGGTCTGCTTATTACGCAGGTGAACGCCGGCTCCATGGCGGCCCAGGCCGGTTTGAAACCAGGTGATGTGCTGGTGCAGTTAGGTCCATATCGCATCAGAACCCTCACTGATCTAGGTGCCCTGTTGCCGCGCCTGCCGGATCAGGGGCAGGTTCTTGTCAGAGTGGTGCGCCACCATCGGTTGGGCCAGGGCTATTTAACCATGCCGGGAAACATGCGCTGATTCTGTAATAACCTAAAAGCGCACGGTTACAGGAATCGGAGTTAAGTAGAACCTGGAATCTGGAACGTGGAAGGCTTTGAAATCGCCTCTGCTGCTATGTTGCTCGACAAGTACACTGCCCTCTTCAGAATATATCCAATGCTCTGCATTTACTGCGCAATCATGGAATTACGACCTGCCGCGGTACCGATGTTGCGGACCATCGTAACAGCCAAAGTTGCGCCAGCGGCACACGCTGCACATGGCCATCTTCATACGCAACATTAATCGCGCGGCCATGACGATCTATGCACAGACGGCCCAATCCACCGGGTCCTTTCGGAGCGCCGGTCGGGTATCCAGTATCCAGCGTGTACGGCAGTTGTGGTGGTTGATTGCTGCTATCGGGCCAAGTATCCGCCCAGATGGCGTCGGCAAATACGGGCGTCTGCGGGCCGGGTGTCTGGTCACTGTAGCTGAAATAGGGTTGCAATCCCAGAAGCTGATGGAACGTGTACCAGTACATGGGGTTGGGGTCGGCGGCGGAGGCCTGGATGGAAGTATCAAAGAGCCACGCATTAATGCCATAGCTGCCGAAATGCCCTGTGATCGTAGGCTGGTTCCACCACGCAGCCGGGCCCCAGGTGGTAAATGCATTGCCATAGCCAGGCGAGCCGGGCGCAAGCGACCGATTAGGCGTGCTGGGGCAAATCAGTGCGGCTTGCTCGACAGGCGGAACATACGACGCGGTATTCTGATCCTGAAATACCGGCGGCTGATTGGCAAAGTAAGGCCCCAGCATTTCCAGCCAGTACATATTAGGCACGTCGGGGTCATAGGGGAGTCCGTGGGCATGTTCTTCGGTGAAATATTCAATATATGCTTCGCCCAATTCATGTAAATTAGACGCACAGACTGTGGCTTGTGCCGCACGGCGGGCCATGGCCAGAGCGGGCAGAAGTAAAGCGATCAAAATGGCGATAATCGACACGACGACCAGTAACTCAATAAGGGAAAACGCGCGGCGCGGGGCACCTGGGGCGCGTGCCAAGCGGCTGAGGTTTTC
>JAKATV010000387.1 GCA_021818565.1 Planctomycetota bacterium | reverse complement strand
GTTCCAATTATTTTGCGACATTGTTCCGCCGCATTACCGGCGTGACCCCTTCTGAGTTCAAATTGCGGGATGGTCAACCGTTGACTGATAAGTCAGCGGGAGTTTTGTCGACGGGACTTCGGGGCAAGTGTCAGACCGGAAAGCCGATGAACTAAGATTCGGATTATCGCGCGGTCGACCGGCCGCCGTAATTCACTATTGATTTCTTAGCGCAAAGCTTTGAGTGTCCAAATATTCATCGCATAGCATTCGGCTATGGACATGTGCAGACAAATCGGTTTTTCATCACTTTCGGCCGATCCTGGTGCGGTTGTGAGTGCTAAGACTGACCGCGACTTTCCCGGCCGCAACAGACTGCTTCCCGAACAAAACTGGAATAGCGCAACGATTGCCTCCGGCGGTGGGCCGTTCTCTCTGCCGCTGCGGAATAATAGTCCGCAACCCTCATTAGACGCGGTTATTATTTCGGATATTCATCTGGGTTGCGATAATTGTCAGGCCAAGCTGGTGATTCGCTTTTTGGAGGATATTCTGGCAGGGCGTATCAGCACGCGCCGGCTGATTATCAACGGCGACGTGTTTGATTCCATCGACTTTCGGCGATTAAAAAAAACGCATTGGAAAGTGCTGTCCATGATTCGCCACCTATCGGATAAAATGGAAGTCATCTGGACCTGCGGCAACCACGACGGCCCGGCGGAAATTATCTCGCATTTACTGGGCGTGCAGGTGCTCAATGAATTTATCTTCACCTCCGGACAACGGCGCATGCTGGTGCTGCATGGCCATATTTTTGATGATTTTATCGACGATCACCCGGTTCTCACCTGGATCGGCGATCTGATTTACAACACGCTTCAGCAAATTGATCGCCGCCATTACATCGCTCGCCTGGCCAAGTCACGGTCGAAAATTTTTCTGCATTGTCTGGATAAGGTGCAGCGGAAGTCCATCGCCCATGCGCGCCGGCTCGGATGCGATGCGGTATTGTGCGGTCATACGCACCACTGCGCAGCGGCCAGCGAGGACGGCATTGATTACTTCAACAGCGGCTGCTGGACCGAATTACCCGCAACTTGGCTGGCGGTGGATTCTGGAAAAGTCACCGTGTGCCGCTACAGCCCGGATTTACTCTCTGCGGAACCTGCCCATCCCGCCACCGTCGCTTCCGCAGCGGCAGAGTAAATCCCTCTAAGCCGGCACCCCTGACGCGGCGAGCTACGGGAATCATCCACCTCCCGCGCGGAAAATCAGATCACAGGCTCATTGAACAGGCATTGGCTGCGAGATATAACCGGTGAGAACAACTGAACAATGCCATAATCAGCCAATCCCATCGCAACAAATTCTAAAAATGGTATAACATTACCTAGCGATTAAACAAATACCCCTCCCGGCGGGGATATATGGGTAAGGAGATGTATTATGAATCTGGCCAGCGTAACGCCGAAGCCCGCCCCCGGCAAAAAGTGGTTGCGGATCATGGCAATGTTCGTAGTGCTTCTCCTGGTTCTGCCGGCGGCGGACATGATATGGGTGCGGGTCTGGCGAGATATTCCGATTGGATATGCCACAACTCGCCTTACGGGGCCATTGCGATCGGACGGGCTGGTCAATTATGCTGCGGCATTGGATTCCAAATATAGCAGGGGCGTCACGGCAGAAAATAATGCCGTGCCTTTACTGATACAAGCGACGGGCGTGCCGGCGACGTATCACGCTGCACTGTCTAAAGCATATCAGAAACAACTATTTTCCAGATTACACATTATAATGCCTGTCCCACAATCGGGTTTTCACAGCTACTATCAATGGGTGAGCTTAAAATTGGGTAACAATTTAAGCAACACCCAGTGGAATATGGAAATTACGCATGTCGATCCGGCATTCAGGCTCCATCCCTGGACAGAGAAGGAATTTCCGCTGGCGGCAAAATGGATTCACGCCAACGCCCGCGCGTTTCGCATCTTGCATGAAGCGGTGAAACGCCCCCGCTACTATTTACCGTTGGTGCATTTTCACTACATTAATGCGGAAACTCCATTCCTTGCGAATTTCCGTGCCGCTGCCAGTGCACTTGCCGCCCGAGCCATGTTTCGTTTAGGACACGGCAATATCCGTGGTGCAACGGCGGATATCGACGATGCCCTGCGACTTGCGACGCTCATGAGCCAGTCCCCTTCGCTGATGGCGCGCCTCAGCGCCGAATCGGTGGACATTTTGGTGTTACAGGCCGAAGGCACCGCGGTCGGAACCGGTCTGCTTACACGCGGTGAATTGGAAGACCTTTCGCGCCATACAGTACCGCACAGCGCGATCCTTCCGCTTACTGCGCAATTGAACTTCCAGCGCTATGACGGCTTGGCGTTTCTGGAACGGGCCAGCCGCTATGGCATACGCACGCTGATCGCTGATTTTAATGTCAAAAGTCCAAATGGACCGCCACTGCCGCCCCCATTGTCAGCAAAGATTTTGGATGCCATGATCCCAATTAACTTTGCCGCCACCATGCGACGGAAGAACCAGTTTTATGATCATTCGCTCATGGCCATGAATCACAAATCCTACCTGCAGCGTAAAATAGCGCTGCATCATCTGTATCAATATGTGATCCGCAGCACATCTGGGCATCCATTGCGCCAATGGATCAACCCTGTTGATGCACAATTGCCAATCCTGGCGCGGTCAATGCCCTCATTTTTTAATACATTTCCGGAAGAACTTTTGATGCGGCGCAGAATAACGCTTCTCGCGGTGGCGCTGGCGATTTACAAACTTGCTCATGGCCAGTACCCGCAGCGGCTCTCAGCACTGGCACCACACTATATCAAAACAATCCCCGTCGACGGCTTCACGGGCAATCCGCTTAAATACCATCTGCTCAATCATGGTCAATCGTTTCTGCTGTACAGTGTGGGTCCTAATGGCGTGGACAACGGCGGAAAAGGTTTTGGCACTGGGATTGGAAATGATGATATCGCGGTACGCGGCGGGCCGCCGGTGTTAAAGTAATGCGGATGAAACGATCTTCCGCAAAACTCGTGCAACGACTATTTTGGGCATTCATAGCATTTGCAATTATTAGATACTTGCGCGACAATTGCAGCTGTACGTTGATTGGACGTGACCTATGAATAGCATGAATCTTGATCAGTTTCGCACCGCCTTGCAATCCGGGGGCTTTCGATCTGTCGGAGTAACGGGCATTGGCGGATTATTTTTTGTCACGGCGAGGCCTCGTAGCGGCAAACCCATAACTCTGGCAACCACACGTGGAAAACAGGCCCGGAGCTTTCGTGATCCCGGCAAGGCCATCGTGATATTACACCAAATTGGTGCCCATAAAATTGATGTCGATTCATCCAAATGGTCGCCGGAACTCGCCACCCAAGAAGGCCGTCGGCGTCCGGACACAGCCCGGCGGCAACGCCGTGCACACAAAGCCGCTGTATACGACGCGTGGTTCCGTTCTGAGATCGCAAAAGCATTGAACGAGGCGGATAATCCGGCAGCGCAATGGGTCTCCAACGAGGCTGTAAAAAAGCTAAGTGCCAACCGCCGAGACCGCTGGCGCTCGATGGCGGCGCGGAGAAAATAATTGGAAATTCGCTGGCTCAAATCCGCGATTGCCATGCGCTTTGCTCAGTTGGATTACGTCGCCACAGATAATCCCGCTGCGGCAAAACAGTTAGACCAACGGATTGAGCAGCAGATTGATCGGTTGGCCGATCATCCGCGCATGGGTCGCGTCGGACGCGTCAAGGGAACACGTGAGATGATCATCGCCCGTACACCGTTTATCGCCATTTATCGCATCAAGGCCAACCGCATTGAAATCCTTCGCATTTTGCATGGCGCACAGCAGTGGCCGCAACCGGCTAAGCACAGGGACCGCAGATTAACGTAAAGAGTGAGAAATATATCCATGTTTTCCGGCTACCAAATCCAAACACAATTCGAATATTAATTTACCGAATCATAAACAGCGGGGGTGCCGGTGGCCAGCCACGAGAATAAATTGAAAGCTCGTGTCTGCCCTGCATATTTTTCAGGGTCCTATCGTCTCTACCGCTTCGCGAGCCGCCGCAGTATCGGGACATCAGCGAGTTCCGGCACTTGCAGCCAGCGCATCAGCAGGCCGTAAATCAGGGCGGCGGTTGGCACAAGAATTAGCAGTTCACTCAGTGACGCCAGCCAGCGCGGCAGGGAGTTTAGCAAGCTGCTGTGTTCCATAAATATCAGCAACACCGCCCCACCTGCCAGCATGATTCCCGCACCCACTAATGACTTTCCCGCCATGCTCGCCACTTGACCGAGCTTTTCAAGTTTCATACGCCGCCGCAGAATCAACAGGAGAATTCCGCATTGCACCATCGCGGAGATGCTGGTGCTGGCGGCAATTCCGCCTTCCTGCATAAACCAGATCAGCGATAAATTCAGCGTGATGTTCAACAACACCATACCCACCGCTACCTTCATGGGCGTGATGGCATCTCGCCAGGCGTAAAAAACCCGCACCAGAATCATTTGTATCTCAAACGCCCAGATCCCGATGCAGAACCACCGGGCCGTCCACACCGCCTGTGCCACATCCGCCGCGTTGACTTTTCCACCGAGATAAATTGCGGAAATCAGCGGCTGAGAAATCAGCAGCATACCCAGTGTTGTCGGCAGGCTGATAAATAAACTGCGGCGTAATCCAAGTCGCAGCAATTCGCCGGTGCGGGAAGCATCCTGATGGGCACCGGCATCAGAAAGGCGAGGAAAAATGACGGTGGCCGTGGCAACGCCGAATACACCCACCGGCAGCAGATAGATTCTCTGCGCCACGGACAACTTCCCCAATGCCCCGGCGAGCATCGGAACGTGCACGAGCATACCCGCGATGGTAAATGTGCTTCGTCCCCCATGGCCATCCGGTGAAAACCACCAGGCAATCTGAGAATCCAGAAACGTGTTAAGCTGCACCGCAGATAAGCCCAGAATCATCGGGGCCATTTTTTTAACAATTTCCCGCACGCCCTCCCCGCGCAGCGCCAACGCTCCGCGAAAGCGGAAACCCGTTCGGCGCACGGCTGCAACTAACAACATGACCTGCAATATGCCGGAAATCACCACGGCTCCGGCCACCCAGTAAATTCGCTGGTTTAAAGCGAGATGCCGCGTCCAAAGCCAGACCGGAACTGCCGCGCCCAACGTCATTGCGACATTGGTAATAATCGGCGCTGCCGCCTGCGCCGCAAAGCGGTCGAATGCGGTGGCCACCGCCGCCAGTAGTGCCACCACGCATACCGCAATGGAAAAGGGCAGCATGACCGCGATCATTCCAGCCGCCAGACGGTTCGCGGGAAGAACGGTATGGGACATGGCGATAGGAATTACAATGGCTTCGCCGATAATGGTAATAGTGCATAGCGTGACAACCAGCAGGCTGATCACTGAGCGTGCCAGTTGGTCCGCTGCGGCCTGTCCCTGTTCTTTGGCGATACGTTTGTAGACCGGCAGGAATACCGCGGTTAAAGCACCTTCACCAAAAATTCTCCTGAAAAGGTTCGGAAATTGGAATCCCATCCAGAAAGCCGACCACGTGGTGCCGACGCCTAGAAAATAACTGCAAGCCTTATCCCTAAGCAAGCCGAAGAAGCGCGATAAAAGTGTAAGTCCGGAAAATAGATTCGCATGGCGCGTTAGTGCGGCTTTGTGCATGGCAGTCGAGGGTGCCCCGTCGGCCTGTGCCGAAGTGTCAGCGACAGAATCGGAATTGCTATCAGGCATGGGGCGCACCACGCTTGGCCGGGATATCCGCATTTACTTCCTGCGCAGCCGGGGCTTGGGCAAGTATTTCGCGCAGGCGCTTACATTCTGCCTCCGGATCATCGCTGGAAATCACGGCCGAGCTTACCGCAATGGCCTTAACTCCGGCGGCCACAAGCTCCGGTAGGTTATCAAGGGAGATACCGCCAATGGCGATGGTTGGCAGTGCAAATTCCGACTGTGCCAGTTCTTTAAGATATGCAGGCCCGGCGAGGCGCGGTTTTATTTTGGTGGTCGTGGAAAACATCGGACCGGCACCAATATAGCTGGCACCGTCGCGTGCCGCAGCCTGGGCCTGCTGAATGCTTTCAGTTGATACCCCGATAACCAACTCTGATCCCGCGAGTTTCCGGGCGTAGTGACAGGGCATATCGTCCTGTCCCAAATGCACGCCCGACGCCCCCGCCGCCAGGGCAATATCTGTTCGATCATTGATAATCGACATGCGGCCAGGGGCGTGACACTCCTGGGCCACAATGCAAGCCCGATTAAACAAATCACTATCAGTTAATTTCTTTTCCCGCAGTTGCACCACATCCGCACCGCCAGCCAGTATGGCCGCGAGTGTTTCCCGCCACGGGCGGCGACACAACGATTCTGTCAGCAGCACGTGCAGGCCCGCGCGGGGCATTGTGTTCCGCTGGGCCGCTTGCCGCAGGATGGATTGCTCCAGGCTATAAGATTGATAACGCATGGATTCAAGTCGCGCCGCCACAGCGGGCGATTGCAATTTGGCGAGTTCCTCCAGCACGCGAAGCGCTTCGGTCAGCCGCTTGGCACCAGCCATGGCGATGCTCTGGGTGGTACCGCGGCTAAGTTCATCGGTGGTTTT
>JAKATV010000129.1 GCA_021818565.1 Planctomycetota bacterium | reverse complement strand
CCCGCAGTATCCACGGACGTCACTGGTGCCAACGCAGTTGGACCGCCGCCGCCACGTGCCTGCAACAGGGACGATCCTGGTTTGATTATCTGTGCTCTGCGCTCGACGCCTATTTTACCGATCGCCCCATTCCCTCATTAATGCCCACCGGGCCGTGAACGGTTACTTTTTTTGGAACTCTGTTGCAAATGTCCTTTTCCACTCCGCCTTCATGCGTTTAATGACGGCTTCGCAATCGCTGAAGTCTTCCCCGGTATCCGCCAGATGCGCCAGCGTCCAGACCTCAAAGCATGGATTCGATAACGCGACGCACACACCGTGTTTTTCGGCCCCGGTCTTCGCACACCGAGCTTTATCCTGGCGGTCTGATTCAGATTCGAGGTCTATCAACGCCCATACGGCATCCCGGCAGACCATTTCCTCTTCCGCGCGATTCTCCACCAACTCCGCCGCTTTTCTTCTCGCAGTGGAGACGACTTCCACCGCAGTGGCTCCATGGCACGCGGCTTTCTCAACATGCAGCGTCACTTTCGCCTTAACTTCCCTCTTCAACTCGGTGAAGTAAGCTACGGCGGTTTTTTTGTCATCGCAAACGACCACCACAATCGGCAGCGACAAGCGGGGCTCATACGGACGTGAAATGCCATAGCGGTTTGGTTTCAATTGCGTCCTTTCACATTCGAGTTGCTGCAACAAGATGCTGGATTATTCCGTAAACGAGCCCAGCGACGGCACCGCTCCATATCTCCCCAGCAGATAACGACGGCGGATATTAAGATTGTTTCGCTCTTTGAACTCCGCGAGGGAATACAGGCGGGCCGCTCCCGAAGAATCTTTCTCAGTGAAATAAATCTGGTCCCGGCGCAGCACAGCATTCTTCGCCTCGGCATCCAGCAACGATGTTTCGTGCGTCGCAAAGATAAGCTGGCCGCGAGCCTCCGCCAACGGCGTATCGCAGTTAAAATGGCGAATCAAACCCTGCAATAACTTGGGGTGCAGCGATTCGTGAATTTCGTCCACAAAGGCGGCTTTGATTGATAAACCATGAGTGAGATCATAAAGCATTGGCGCCAGCTCAAGTAAGCGCAGCGTTCCCTGCGACTCTCGGTGAAAAGGTATCGCAAATTCGCCGCTGGAACCGCTGTGAAGTAACGCAAGCCGGTAGAATGTTTCGGGTTCTTCCGGCTCTTCGGCAGGCGATGTGGGAGTGCTCGCCTCTTCCGCCACTTGAACGGTCACTTTCACTTCCTCCGTTCGCATATCCACGACGCCGAAGTCCGCAGACTTAAGTTGTGAGAGCAGCCAGCCTCGGAAGTTTACATCCTCCCTGATCCGCCTGGTGGGTGAAAATACGAGGTTGAAGTCCCAAGGCGCTCGGGAGGAATCAAAAAAGTGCAGCAATTTGCGAAGGTCCGCCGCGATATTCCCGGCCAAGTCTGGAGCCAGTCGGTCGGCGAGTGACAAAAGCGAAGCATTGGGACGGAAGTCCTTGGAGATCAGCGCAAATCGCGCGTCCTTGGCCCATTCTCCCTCAACATTTTGCCCCAAGCGTTTAAGCAAAGGTATGGGACCATCGGACTTGAGCAATAGGAGCCGCTCGGAGGTGAATTTGGTTTTATCAAATTGTATCTCGTAATCGTAAACACGGCCCTCAATTACCGCCTTGAGGCCAAGCCGCACCGGCTCGGTTTTACCGCCTTGAGCAAACGGTTCGTAGAATCGCAGCGGCGAATCAGATCGAAGGTCGGGGGTTAAATTGTACCGCAAAGCACGCGCCGCTCTTAGCACGGTCGATTTACCCGATGCATTTGGACCATAGATAGCCGCCGTGCGTACCAACCGAAGCGGTTCGTCATCACCCTCCACCTTTACTTCCATAATGCCGCGGTCCGAATCCGGATCGATATCCGTAGCCATCATCGAAAGCCTGAATTCATCCCGAAAGCATCCGAAATTTTGACCGTAGAATTCAATCAGCATACCGGCCTCCAAACCAAATAGCGCAGGATTTCTGCGCTGTTTGGTCATTGTAAATACACATCGAGTACATTTCCAGCTTTATTTGACGGACTTTATTGACGGACAATTCAACTTTCCGGCGAATCCGGCGCGCGGAGTATATAATTGGACAGGCGGCGGGAAGTGGTCCCGGCATTCTGTTTCATTAAGGCGAGGACAGCGTGTTATGAAGATTTTCATCGACACCGGCAATCTGGAGGAGATTAAGAAAGCCGCCGACCTGGGCGTGCTCGATGGCGTAACCACCAATCCTTCCCTGATCGCCAGGGAAAAAGGCGTCGATTTTCATACGCGTCTTCGGGAAATCTGCCGGATAGTCAAAGGACCGGTCAGCGCCGAAGTGGTCAGCACGGATATGGCCGGTATGCTCCAGGAGGCCGAACCGCTGGTAAAAATTGCCGAGAACATCACCATCAAACTGCCGACGATTCCGGAAGGGGTCAAGGCGTGCAAGCAGCTTGCGGCCCGCGGCGTAAAAGTGAACATGACGCTGTGCTTCCAGCCGCTGCAAGCGCTGATTGTGGCCAAAGCGGGAGCGACTTTCGTTTCGCCTTTCCTGGGCCGGCTGGATGACATCGGCCAGGACGGCATGGAACTGATTCGCCAAATCCGAACCATTTATAACAATTATGGCTTCAAGACGCAGATTCTCGCCGCGAGCATTCGCAGTCCGCTGCACCTGGTGGAGGCGGCGATGATCGGCGCGGATGTCGCCACCGTACCGTTTGAAGTGATCGAAAAAATGCTCAAGCACCCGCTGACCGACAGCGGATTGAAGAAATTTCTGGATGACTGGGCGAAAATCCCGGTGGCAAAGAAGTAAGAACCACAATCGCCCGGCCGGAGGCACACGGGGCGGAAAGATTCTTCTCCCAGACGCTCTCAACTCCATTCGATCTGTGTTGAACCCACGGCTTTTTTGACCTTTCCCAGGAAATACGGTTTTTCGCCCAGGGTTCGCAGGTGGACCATGATGGCGCGGGTAAAGTTCGGCCGCACGATCAGAACAAATCCAATCCCCATGTTGAACACATTGAACATTTCGTCGCTGTCGACCGGGCCATTCTTCTGAAGGAAAGGAAAGATCGGCGGGACGGGCCAGGAATCGCGTTTGAGTTTGATGGCCAAGCCGTCGGGCAGTACACGGGGCAAATTGCCGGGCAATCCCCCACCGGTGATATGGCTCATCGCCTTGATCACGCGCTTGACCTTATAGCGCCGCAACAAACCAAGTATGGATTTAACATAAATCCGCGTCGGGCGCAAAAGCTCCTCGCCCAGCGGGCAGTTGAGTTCCGGCACGAATGCGTCGGCGGCCAACCCCAGCTTGTCAAAGCAAATATGGCGCACCAGCGCGTAGCCGTTGGAATGCAGTCCGCTGCCGGCCAGACCGATGACGCTATCGCCGATCTGAACGGTGGAACCATCGAGAATTTTTTTGCGTTCCACCACTCCCACGGCAAAGCCGGCCATATCAAATTCACCGGGTGCGTAAACCGCGGGCATTTCCGCGGTTTCTCCACCGAGCAGCGCCGCGCCGGCTTCCAGGCACCCATCGGAAATTCCCTTGACCATTTGCGTGGCAATGGCCGGATCGAGTTTGTGTACCGCCAGATAATCCAGAAAAAACAGCGGTTCGCCGCCCTGCACGATCAGATCGTTGACGTTCATCGCCACCAGATCAATGCCGACGGTGTCATATTTCCGAAGCTGAGCGGCAACCTTGATTTTCGTTCCCACGCCGTCGGTGCAGGCGATCAGCACGGGTTCCTTGTAGTTGCGGGCGAAGAGTTTCTCGTTGTAATCCAGGCGGAACAGGCCGGCGAAAGCGCCATGTTTGCCCAGCACGCGCGTACTGTGGGTGCGGGCGCAGAGATGCTGTATCCGCTCGACCATTTGATCGCCGGCGTCGATGTCCACGCCGGCTTGTTTATACGTCAGGCTCGCAATCTGCTCAGCGATCATGGGAAAAAGTCTAACCGAAGGTCCTGCGACCCGCGAGTGGGGGCGTAAGGGGAACCACATATTATCTTATATTAATATGATTCACAGGAACGCGCCGGGGTTGCGGCGGACCATCCCGGAGGATGAATGTTTTCCCGATGACGATGATGACGGACGGCAGCGTGAGATTGGGCGTCTATTAGCGTCGATCTGAGTTTGACAGGTGGTGATAGGCCGACAAAATAGTGGATTATGAATATCTCGGAACTCAAAATACTGCTCCAGGCGGGCGAATGGAATGACATCAAATTCAAAAATGATCTGGCCGGAAAAGCCTTTGAGTTTTTCATTCCGGAACTGGACAAGGAAGTGGACATGGCTTCGGACTTGGTGAAAGCCATGTTCGGCGGCTCGCCGCAGGCCGGGCCCCCAGTCGAGGGCCCAGTCGAGGGCCCAGTCGAGGGCCCAGTCGCTTTATTCGCAACTGATCGGGCGATTCTTGCTGCACTTCGGGCCGGGGAACATAGTAGGAGTGAACTGCTCAAGACATTAGGCCGTGCCCGACGAAGCGGAAATTTCAGAAAAGCCATTGATAAACTGCTGCGAGAACAGCTTATCGAACGAACTCTACCAGCCAAGCCTAACAGCCGCCTGCAGAAATACCGGCTCACGGGGCAAGGGACGCCGGATGCTACTGAAAGAAACTCATGATTAAAATTGTGGACATTTTTGCCGGCCCTGGCGGCTTGAGTGAAGGGTTTGCGTCTGTAACGGACAGTCACGGCAAGCCCGCGTTCAACATCGTGTTATCGGTGGAAATGGAGAGGTTCGCCTTTGAGACATTGAAATTGCGAACATTCTTCCGTCATTTTCCTGAAGGCGCCCCACTAAATTACTACAGGCATCTGCGGGGTGAGATGACGCGTGACGCTCTGTATGAAGCCCATTCGGTCGAAGCAGAGAAGGCGGCTGCGCAATGCTGGCACGCCAGGCTCGGCCCCGATGGGGTATCTGCTCATCACGTACGCCAAAGGATCGATTCCGTACTTGGCAAAGACGAAAGCTGGGTGCTCATAGGCGGCCCACCATGCCAGGCGTACTCTCTGGCTGGGCGGTCCAGAAACGTCGGGAGGGACGATTATGATGCAGAAAAGGACGTCCGGCAGAAACTCTATGTGGAATATTTACAGATTCTTGCAGATCACCGTCCGACGGCATTTATTATGGAGAACGTTAAGGGATTGCTCTCCGCGACAGTCGGCGATATCAGGATGTTCCAGCAGATATTGAACGATCTGCGAAATCCAGGTATTGCACTTGCGAGAGAGGGAAGAATCGGCCGTCACAGTTCTTCCGGTTATCGTATATATTCCCTGGTCCAGCAACGCACCTTCGATAATGGCGACTTGGAAGGCGCAATCATTCGGGCTGAAAAATACGGAATTCCCCAGGCTCGTCACCGGGTGATTCTGCTTGGCGTGAGAGATAACTTGGTCGGCATAATTCCAAGAACGCTCCGGCCCCAGCCACAGGTGACGGTGGCATCAGTGATTGGCTCCCTGCCACCGCTGCGAAGCGGCCTTTCCCGCAAAACGGATTCGGCAAAGGCGTGGAAGGATTGCTTACGCTCGGAGGTCAACAGCCGGTGGGCCAATGCCGGAACCCATAAAGCGGATGGCGCGGAACTGAGCGACTTACTACGGAAATCACTGCTGGACATTGAGCCACCAAAGGCCGATCGTGGCG
This sequence comes from Planctomycetota bacterium, assembly GCA_021818565.1. GTDB lineage: Bacteria > Planctomycetota > Phycisphaerae > WQYP01 > WQYP01 > JAMDCX01. Next base: position 879 of record JAKATV010000129.1, on the reverse strand, counting down.
ACGAATTCATTAAGGGAGACTCAACATCTGAGCATGAAATGAAATGGTACTGCGACAGCAAAATCGATGGCGTTTGCAATCACAGCACACGTGGCCACATGGACTCGGACCTCTTCCGGTATCTATACGCGGCTTGCTACGCCAAGCTCCATGGAAAGTCGCCGTCGCTACAGCATTTCCCAACCGATTTACTGCCCGATCATGACAGTGTTGAAGACGCACTCAAGGATGGCGGCAATTTCTCGGACCGCTTTCGCGTCCAGATTGCGAGCCGTCCGAGCACAACCATCGTGTCGCACATCAGCAAGGACGGCCACTATTACATTCATTACGACCCGTTACAATGCCGCAGTCTGACTGTGCGGGAAGCGGCACGGCTGCAGACCTTCCGAGACAACTATTTCTTCTGCGGGCCAATGACATCGCAATATGTCCAAGTTGGCAATGCCGTGCCACCGCTCCTGGCGAAGCAGATAGGCAAAATCGTTCTTGATGTTTTGTTGCAAGCGGGTGTCAATGATTGATGGATACTGTTTCACAGACAATCCGCAGTTGGAACATGTCACGAATACGGTCTCGCGATACAATACCGGAGCGCACTGTCCGGTCGCTGCTCCATCGAATGGGTTTTCGTTTCCGCCTCCATTCACGGCTCCCGGGCAGACCTGATATCGTCCTGGCCCGCTGCCGCACGGTCATCCTAGTTCATGGGTGCTTCTGGCACCGCCACGAGACGTGCCAGTTCGCGTACAAGCCCAAGACCCGGAAGCGTTTTTGGCGCTCGAAGTTCAGCGCTAACATCGCCAGAGACCGTGTAGTGTACGCAGGTCTGCGGTCGGCGGGCTGGTGGGTTGTTTTGACTCATATTATTACTTTTTT
>JAKATV010000301.1 GCA_021818565.1 Planctomycetota bacterium | reverse complement strand
CCGCCTTTCCCTTAATTACCTGATCGGGAATTTCCTATGCAACCCGCTTTACCACATTGGTCCGCCCAAAATGAACCCTGGCAAACCATTGCCCGGCAAATTAACCGCATGGTCGACGCGGTAAATACCGATTCATCACTTATAACGGCCCAGGAATTAAACACCCAGCGCATCGCCGGTGCCGGCACCGCAATCAGCGGGCACCGGCGGCACATTGGTTACCCGATGGTGGTGGTGAATATCACAGCCACCGATACCGGTGCCGGAAAATATGCGGGCCATCTATTTTCCGGAAATTGCACCGCGGCAGCCACGACCAATATCACCATGCCCGAGGGGCTGCGGGATTCCGGCAATACCAATGCGCTGATATTAAACATTGCCGAAAGTGCTTCCGGGCATCGCCTGCTGATGGGAAGTTTTCATATCGGATTAAAAGTGGGAATAACCGCGGAAACGCCACCTCGCATGATTGTGCTTATTGCTTCAGCGGGGCCGATTATTTTCCCGGTGCTTATCAGCAAGGATGGCGGCGCTGACGGCACGCAAACCGCACCGGCAACGTGGACCTATAACGTATCCACCGTTGACGGTATTACAACGCTGGGAACATCGCTGGCGGTAACGCGCCCGCGTCCCAACGGCTCGATGATCCCGCAGTCCGGCAGCCCGGCTTATGGCACCGCGTTTTATGATTCCTCCGGCAACATTCACCTTTGGGACGCAGGCGAAGTCCAGAATACGACAGCGTGCAGTTGATGGCGGGAAATCTTGTACAACTTAATTCCGCGGGCCGGCTTGTTCTGGCGGCCACGGGTAATGGCTCGCCGGGAACCGCGGGCGCAATCGTGCTGCAAGCTGCCGCGCAAAGCTGCTGCTGCGGCTCGGCCGGTTACACCAATCCATGCACCAACGCGCCTACCAGTTTAGCGATTGTCAATTACACCAATACTTATTTTACCCCCTGTGCTGATGCCACACCCGCAGTGGCGGGAGATTGTGTCTGGGACGGGGTTTTTGATTATTTTGATCCGCAAACCTGCACTTACTCCAACCGCTACTGCTTTGCCGGCAACGGCTGTTTTGATTGCAGCTTCAACGGCGCACGAATGTGGGAATTCCCGCCGCCAGGAATTTCCAGCGTCTGGTACGATGCCGCCAGCAAAACATTTTTTCTTCAGATTACCGGCCAGAACGGCCAAAATTCCGGTGAAATTGTCTGGCAGGGCAGTAAATCCACCGGCCCAAGTTTCAGCGGAACCTATACTCGCACCGGTGGCTGCGATCCGCGCGCAAGTGTTGACATTGGATGACTGTCAGTAATTTCAGTATTAATCAATAGCGGTCAGGCGCAGAACCCCACAGCAAGAACCGTCCTGCCGCCACAACCCACAATTACCAAATGTACTGACCAATACTGATAAATACGGATGAATACTGATATTACTGATGAATACTGACCAATACTGATTACCGGGAGCCTAATATGCCAGCCAATCCAAAACCTTGCCGACACTGGCATGATTGCGGCATCATCGGCGGCGGGTGCTGCCGCATAGGCCGATATGGCGGCAAGCCAAGTCTGGGCACTTGCCGTGTGTGTCCCTCTTATTCCGGCCGCCCCCGCGGCTGGGGAGACATTGCTTATTTTGTCGCCCATCCCGTCGCCCGAATCATCAATACCCTGCTGGTTCTAAAGCCAAATAAACAACTCGGCCAAAATTGCCGCTGCGCACAAAGACGCCGCGAATGGAATGGATATAAAAGAAGTTAGGTTAGAAGTTAGAAGTTAGAAATTAGGAGTGTCGAGGTTACATGACAGGGGACACGCGGAAAAGGTGTCAGGTACCTTTTATTGGGAATGCTTTGGAAGCGCTCCGCTTTTGGGAAATGCTAAATACTCATTGCAGATTTAAATTCCTCCCCTTACCTCCGCTACCTCGCTGTGAATCCCCGTCTTCCAGATTCCAGATTTCACAAGCTGAACGATCCACCAATTTCTACGGAATCACGGCGGCGGGCAACCCCAGCGCTAATCCATGTTAATCCGTGTCAGTCGGTGGATCAAACTCGTTGCACAGTAACCTAAATCTTCCCGCTAACTCCCAGATCCTCGTCTTTTTTCATTAAGATATAACTTGTGAATCCCCGACTTCCAAATTCGACACTCCCGTCTTGCAAGGCGGGCAGGCTTACCAGTCCAGCGGAAAGGCGGGGCGAGATACTTACCGGTGATACGTTCAGGCTACAAGATGCTTGGGCCACTGTCGGGCCTCAAGACCCGTGCGGAGATTTTCCGGCCTTGGGCCGGCTTCCCGGCTGGCGGGTACGCGAATATTTCGCGGTAACGCATTTCGGAATTCTTCCAAGCCACTAAGTAGGCTCGCATCCCGGAGCCGACTGAGTGCGTCCGGGTTTAAGATGATTCCATGGTTGGAACGAATACCAAGCAGACCGTTATCGTAGGCGGAATGGTGCAGGCGGCACAGTGCGATCCCATTGTCAATTTCATCGGTACTTCTGGGATGATTCACCGGGATAATATGAGCGGCGTCGACTAACTTCAGAGCGCAGTTACATATTGCGCAGCAATAGGAATAGGCCTGAAGGACTTGCGGTCTGAATCTGGATTCTCGAAAAGCCCGCATCGTCTGTATAAGCTCCACCCTGCGGATTGTTTCATTCTCCGAGTCCGAGGACTCTATTATCCTTTGTTCGCTCTCCGGCGCGGGGCTGATCAGATCGTGGACTAATTGCGCTCCGGTATCGGTATCAGTATTGTGGAGAGCCTCGCCATTTTGAATGTACCAAAGCAAAGATGGGGGATCGACCGCCACCACCACTTCCTTACCCTCGGCGGTTGGGCGCAGAAATGTTGCAATTCCGTCGCGCTTAGCCTGTTCCAGTACATCCGCACGAATCTGAAGGCTTGGTGATCGTGACGAGAAATTGCGGTGCCGGCGAGGATCCCAGAACGCATATACGCCGAACTCATCGCTCCAGCCGCCGACGATGGTTCTCATTCCCGGTCGGAGTGGAAACCGGCTAACGTTTGTCAGCTGGATCCGCCTTTCGTTGACAGGCCGGACGGTGGGGCCTCCTCCTCCGGGCGTTATTGTCCAGAGAAAGATGCAACAGAAGGTTGTTCCATCGGGCCCCAAGATTCGCAGCTGTAATGGGCGGTGGGATGTCTCCTCCGCGCCGAGAATCGTCGCGCCGGACCACTCGACGGCGGCTGTGAAATTTGCGATTAATTTCGGGAACGATATTCCTTGCAAGCTCAGATCTCCGTAAATAGCGTTTCTGGCAATGCCCCAGATAATCGGGTTAGCAATGGGCCGTCCTCAAAGCGGGCTAGTGAGCCGTTGAGGTAGTCCAAGCTCAATTCACATGTTATCCAGGATCGCCGTTTGGATTCACAGACCGCCCCGGTCACATTGCTACCTCCGAATGGGTCCAGCACCACATCACCCTTATCGGTCAAGAAATCGACGAAAAACCCGACTAGGGATTCGGGATATCTTGCCGGATGAGCCTTAATTCCCAAATCTCGGCAACGACGAAGATAGCGGCTGTTTGACTCGGTATTCGCTATAGTCAACACATTAGGCGGAATCGCGCCGCCGTTGTCCTTTCCGAAATGCTCGGAGATATCATGGCCGGACGGGCGTTTTTTTGCTCTGTATCCGTTCCGAATCAGGTTTTTCATGCTTTCGCTATACGGCTGTAGGACCTTGCGGTTGTCGGCCTTGGGATATTCGGTTTTACCAAACCACCAAATCAGGTTTACCGCATCCTTGACCCGAATCCGGCGGACTGCGACCCACTCCGCCGGAGTTGGCAATTTAGCGGGGTTAACCCAATAAAACTCTTGGGCGAGAAAAAATTCCTTGGAAAGCATAACTCCCAATTCGAAATGGTAGGTGCTTCTTACCGGCACGCCTGGCACCCACGCGCCGCCTATGTCCAGTACAAAGCTACCCTGTGGCTTTAAAAGTCGTTTGATTTCAACGCAGAATGGCATAAACCAATCGAGATATCTCTCTACAGGCTCGTTGCCGTATTCTTTCTTCCGCGTAAGGGCAAAGGGTGGTGATGTTATCACAAGGTCGAGGCTTGAACTCGGCATTGCCTTAAGCATCTCCATAGAATCAATATGGAATGCCGCCCCCAAGCCGGTTGTGTAGTATGGCCGAAAGCCCGCGAATCCCCAGATATTTTGCAAGGGTTCTGGAATTGCACTGGTCGCCCGGTGTAGCTTCGGCATAAGATTTTCTCCTATTTTGGTCGCGATTCCCGCCCGCAATCCCGGATTAATCCTATCCTAACCGTTGTTCCGAGTAAACCGTAGGTGTTTACGGCTTTCCCGCCGATATTCACAGCACACGCAGTTGGGACGGCGCTTCCAAGGTGTAGCAGGCTCCGGGTTGCAGTCGCAGGATTTCGCCTTACGCCGCTATGTCGTGGCCGCGACAAATCTCGCGACAATCAGCCCGATCCGCTCCGGCGCTTCCTCATGCGGTAAATGCGACAAATCCGGGAAGCTGTGGAATTCAACTTGCGGCAAGCTTTGCCGCAGGCGGTCGCCCGTGCCGGCGGCTAATAGTTTGTCCTGTTCTCCCCATATCACCAGCACTTCCTGCGGAAGTTTTCCCGCGTGATCCAGGTAACGTCGAACCTCCTGATCGCGCGCCGGCAAATGACGAATCAAATCCAAAAGCCGCCGCCGATTGGCCGCCGGTCGCATATTCTGTTGATATATCGCCAGTAATTCCGGATCCACGTTTGCCGGGTCCACATAACCCAATGTCGTAACACCCGCAACCAAGGCGTCCGGCGCAATTAACCGCATCACCAGCGGCCCCAACAGGGGCACCCGCACCAGACGATAAAACGATGGAAGAATTTGCGGAAAAATCGCCGGATTAAACAACACAATCCGATTGATGCGCTGCGGAAAATCCACCGCCGCCATCAGGCTTAACCCACCGCCCAGACTTGAGCCGCCGATATTAATTTTCTTTAACCCCAGCGTATCGGCAATGCGCATAATCGCATGGGCCAGCACCCGCAGGCTTATCCCGCCCTCCGGCCAGGATTCCGCGGATGTAAAAGCGCTGTAATCCGCGACGATGACATCACACACCGGCAAGAGATACCCGCAAATGCCGCGAAACGATGCCGGATGCAATCCCAAACCATGCAGCAAAAGTAGCACGGGTTTGGGCTTATTGGTTGATCGCAAAATTTTCAGCGGCATATTCCACTGGCCCTGGGGAACATAATAAGTTAGGCCATTGGTGAACTGCGGGTCCAATTCAAAGCGGAAATCCGCAGCGTGGTGCCGCGGCGGCCCGAATGCGAAAAAATCCATGGGAACCCGCGGTGCATCGTTAATATTCAGGTCCTTGGGCAACGCATTATCCATCATCAGGGTTTTATACCACCCACAGGGAAAATGACGAAATTCAACGGCATTGGATGGCAAAATATTTTCATGCGCCAAGTCGCTATTCCCATTTCGATGTATAGGCTGTATGTTAGGTATTTGTTTGGTATACTCAAGGGATGAATAAATGGAAGCACCTATGCACAACACGAGTTTAACGGTCCGCAGTTTCCCCATGCCGGCACAGGCTGTGGCATTGTTGCCTGGGCCGTGGCAGAATCTGGGATCAACCCTGCTGGGCTGGATTCAGCAGCGCGGTCAATTGCCGGTGATCATGGAAAAGTTGCCGCGCCACCCCCTGGTGCGTTTCCGCACCCCGCGGGTGACCGTTTCCCCGCGGCACACTACAACTGACCAACTCGATGCAATGTACCAAGCTTGGAGAAATGCCCAAAATATACAAACGCGTCGGCAGGCGCTGGGGAATCTTACGCAGGCGTTTATGCCGCTGATCCGCGCAACCATCCGGCATTGTCAAATATCGCAACTGGCCGATCGCGCTGACCTGGAACAGGAAGCGTTTGTGGGCCTCCACGACGCCCTGCAAAGTTACGACCCCCGGCGTGCCGTCACACTGGCCGGTTTTGTTCGCTGGCGAATTGTCGGCGCGGTTTTGGACGCGCGGCGAAAATGGGCGCGGCAATCCCGCCATCGTCGCGTGGGCGATCCGCTGGATGGTGGCTCGGAAAACCCCGCTCTACAAATGGAAAGCGTTTCACATACGCCCAGTGTGGAATTTGAGGAAATGTTCACCGTCCTGACACAGGGCTTATCCGGCCGGGAAATATTCGTATTACGCCGCGTGATTCTGGAAGACCAAACCTGCCGACAGATCGGACAACTCATGGGCCTGCATCACGGACGCGTGGGCCAAATCTACCGCGGAGCCATCGCCCACCTGCGCGATAATCCCCGCGCCCGGCAACTGCTGGCAGGCGGGCGGGATTACAGGGGACAGGTTACAGGGGACAGGGGACGGCGTGTGGTAGAACACGCGGAAAAGGTGTCAGGTACCTTTTATTGGGAAGGCTTTAGAAGCGCTCCGCTTTCGGGAAATGCTAAATGCTCATTGCAGATTTAAATTACTCCCCTTACCTCCGCCGCCTCCCTGTGAAACAGCGGCTTCCAGATTCTAGGTTCCGGGTTCCCGATTCCCGATTCCCGGAATAACAAGTTGGCCGCACGTTTGTTATATGCAGTCCTTTTTAATTTCTTTTTTGGAGATATTGTTATGTTCGACATCCCCGCACCGCGACTG
>JAKATV010000150.1 GCA_021818565.1 Planctomycetota bacterium | reverse complement strand
ACTCCTGAAAAAGTAAATACCGTCCAACAAATATTCCAAGCTATAGGGGCGATCACGCCCTCCCGGTTTATTGTGCATCCGACGGAGCCATGATAGCCATTTCGGGCATGGCCCCGATATCCCATCCGCTTTCCCCATGAATGCCCTGATCCAAACCTTCCGTTTCCACAATTTCCGATACCCGCAGTCCGAATGTTTTTTCCACAATAAACCCTACGACGGCTGTCCCGATTGCCACATACGCCACCGCCGCCACTGCCGCCGTCAACTGGACCATCAACTGATGGCCGTCACCGGCTATCAGGCCCCGCACGCCATTAACGGCCGCCACCGCAAACACGCCGGTGAGCAACATACCCAAAAATCCGCCAACGCCGTGCACGCCGAACGCATCAAGAGAATCGTCATAGCCCATGACACTCTTGAATTGCACCGCCAGATAACACGCCACGCCCGCCAGCACACCGATGATCGGGGCCGACCAGAGCGCTACAAAGCCACAGGCCGGCGTAATGGCCACGAGTCCGGCTACGATACCCGATGCCAGTCCCAGCGTGGATGGGCGACGATGATGCACCCACTCCACAAAATTCCATGCCACACCCGCTGCGGCCGCCGCGATGGTTGTATTAAGAAACGCGGCTCCCGCCACGGTATTGGCAGCACCCGCCGAACCCGCGTTAAACCCATACCACCCGAACCAGAGAATCCCCGCTCCCGTGAGCGTAAGCGCCAATGAACTAGGCTGCAAAACCTGCGATGGGTACCCCAGCCGGCGGCCCAGAAATAGTGCCATGACCAGTCCTGAAACTCCCGATGCAATTTCTACGACTGTACCACCGGCAAAATCGGCGACATGCATATTCTCCAGCCAGCCGCCGCCCCAGACAAAATGCGCCAACGGATCATAAACCAGTGTGCTCCAGAGCAAAAGAAACAAAACAAATGACCGAAATTTCATACGCTCCGCCAGCGACCCGGCGATAACCGCCGGAGTAATCATGGCAAACATCGCCTGAAACATGCAGAATACCGTTTCCGGAATATAACTTCCCCCCTGCAACACCAGATGCTGCGGGTTCATGCCAATAAGCAAGATATCCCGTGGGTCCCAACCGATCAGCCCATGCTGATCTTTTCCAAATGCCAGCATGTAACCTACCACAATCCATTGCAGACATACCACGGCCAAAGCGGTATAGGAGTGCATCATCGTGGCGAGCACATTTTTCTTCCGCACCATACCGGCATAAAACAAGGCCAGCCCCGGAATCATAAACATTACCAGCGCAGCCGACACCATCATCCATGCCGTACTGCCGGTATCCAAAACCGGCTTGGGCGCGATCACACCCTGCGGAGTCGCCGCCGCACAGGGATGGGCCAACACCATACCCGCCACAGCCGCCACGCCCAGCGGCAAGATGTGCCGAAAATTACCAAACCGTTTACCCCGTGGGCTAATTATGCCAACACCCATAATTCATTCCTCCGCCGCAGCAATCCGCCAAGACCACATGCACAATTTACACGCACACGCCATTATTGTGCCATATTTTATATCAATGTGACTAAAATATAATCACAATCAAGACGAAAAGATTAATCACCATGCATAGAACATGCAACAGTGACTATTTGATAGTTAATCAGCAAGACTTGCCTATTTAGAATGCAGTCGCAAGGCGAGCCTTATTTTTGGGTGTGTTGCCATGATGGCATATTCAGTTGGGGATCGCAGAATTCGCCTGGCCTGATGCTATACCTTTTGCCCGCTTGCGACTCTCCCCACGCACTGCCCCGTCGCCTACAATCCCAGAAACATCATCACGTTCCCGCGGCCGATTATTGCGGAGAGTCGATTCATTGCCGTGGTGTCCTTACGCAGTTGCTGGGCGGATTTCAGACCGCTACGTCGTATAGCGAAAAGCAGTTTTTTTACCGCGGTTCGCAGCGTCGAATCCCGCTGGATCGCGGGAGATATTTTGTCGATGTCCCGGCAGGCGCGAATCGGATTGTGATCCGCCAAGACCGCCGCCGTAGCCGATGCAAGAAGCCCTGCCGCCTTTTTCGCCAGGATCGCTTGCGTGGGATGAAGTCTAAGTTGGGTCTTCAGCGCCGCCGCCATCTGGAAAGGAAAGCCTTTCCAGAGCACCTTGCCGGTCGGACCGATGATAAAAGTAGTGGGAATTTCATTTACACCCCATTTCCGGACGATAGGATTACTCCATCCCAAGCCACTGTAAATTTCTGGCCAGACATACCCGATCTTTTGGGCGGTCTGTTGCATGGTCGGAAGATCTTCATCTAGAGATACCCCCAGAAAACCGACGCCCTGAGAGGAAAATATCCGAAATGCTTTGGATACATCAGGCGCTTCCTGCATACAAGCCGGACACCAGGACGCCCAAAAATCAACTACCAGAAGATGCCCCCGAAGCTCACGATTGACCACGGTCATGCCGGTAGTCGTGCGCCAGTTAAGGTGAACCAAATCTCCCACCGCCACCGGTGCCGAACGGGCAGCTCCCGCCGCCAAATTCACCGCTGTCGCCAGAATAGCAAGGTATAGCAGTTTCATAAACTGGCCCTCTTCGTTTTTTTACTTAGAATAATTAGAGGTAATGGTAGCCATTTATCGACGGCAAAGCAAGCAATTGCCATATCAGCGGCGATCTATAATTCCGGCAAAATTCGATGGGCTACAGCGCAATACTGGATTGTAAAATCAACGAGCTTTGCCTCTTGGCCGCAGCCGGTTTCTCGTGCCTGTGTCCCAAGTAATCGGAATGTTTTGCGGACATTGTGGCTGGGCCTAAAACCTGTATCCGATCTCCACGCCCACCGAGTCTTCCGACATGGACGTGCTGATCGGCACTGCGCCCCCCGGAGTCTGCATCGTGCCGCTAAGAGACTGCTGAAACGCATGCATGTAGGCTTCGGTAAGCGTCCATCCCATACCCAGTTTTTCCGTCGCGCCAATAGTGATATGGTTGCTCATGATCGCCGGGAGAATAAGATTGGCCGCCAAGTCCTGTGAACCGATGGGGTTGCTTCCGTAGCAATAACCGCCGCGAACTGTCAGCCATGAACAGATACGATACTGCGTTCCCAAATTGGCGACCCATTCATCATGCCAGTGCAGGGGGAGGCTCACATGCGTGGTGCCGTTCCAAGGACCATAGATATCCATTTCATTCATTGTTTCATGCCAATTAATCCACTGTCCTTCCACGCTGATGGTCCAACGCGGGGCGGGATGAAAAGCCACCCCCAGGGCAACCTGTTGCGGATAATTGAGATGGGTGCTGTATTGCCCCGGCCCACCGCTTGGGCCGCCCTGTGCCGCCATACTTTCGTAACTGGCCTGATAGGTCAGCGGTGTAAATATAATGGGGCTGCGATAGGACAACCCCAGTGTTACATATTTGTTGAGTTCATACATACCACCAACGGTAGCACCGATGCCAAAGGCACTCGTGGAGTTAGCCAAATTCAGCCCTGAAGTGGTATCGCCTGTGGTAACAGTCTGCTGAAAAGATGCCGTTTCATAGGCCAGATTAAGTGCGAAACCGACGCTCCAGTTTTTTGCCGGTTTCCACGCCAATGCCGGCGCGATATTGGCAAATGAAATATTGCTGTAGGACTCCAGGCTTCCTCCGAAGTAATTCGACTGCTGGTAATTCACCCCCATACCTGACGTGCCGTAAAATCCGCCGCCGAAATACAGGTGCGGGCCGAAAGCCGGAGCCAGCCATCCCAACGCCGGTACGCCATAGAGATTGGAGTGGCTGCCGGTGGTGCCTGCCCCGAAATTCGCCTCGCGTTCAGGGAAAAAACCTTCCATGGAAAATGCCGCCTGCGGCTGCACCCAAGCTAATCCTGCGGGGTTGGTAATCGCCGTCATGGGATCTCCGGGTGCTGCGACCACTGCGCCGGCCATACCCATCTGGTATTGTCCGATGCCGATGAGTTGATAGCCATTCGTGGCGTACGCGTGATTGCCCGCTGCTATCGTGCTCAGTGCCAAGACCATGATTCCCGATAAACGATGTTTCCACTGCATGTTGGTTCTCCTCAAAGCGTTCCACAACAAAGCACAAGAGTTACAGTAACCATCGCACGATGCCTGTGCCTTAAGCGTTTTTCCGTTAAAGTTTCTAAGCGAGGTTCCGATTTGCGCGTTAGGAAATCGTCCTAGCCGTAGATCGGCAAGTTTCTTAGAAGCGCCGGCTCAGGCCGCTTAAATAATGCACATAGCCCTGATAAATGGGCCTTTTTGTGCACCTCGTGCCCCCTGCGTTTTGCCCTACAAAAGCACCTCATGTGTCGCACTCACATCGCAGACCGCAACAATAATGCTCCAACCGGCATTGACAGCGATTCGGGTATTTCTATGATGAAGTCAATGGTTGCAGAGTTCTGCAATCATCTATATGTCGAGGCTATGTATGTCGCAGGCATGGAATCATCAGCAACGGTGCGAACGACTGGGAAGATTTTTCAGTGCCTTGGCCAATGCCACCAGGATGCGGATATTCTGTTCGATTCAAGACGGCCCCCGCCAGGTGTCACAGATTGCCGTACAAACCGGCATCACCCTGCCGAATGCTTCGCAGCATCTGCGTGTGATGCGGCAGGTCGGTGTGGTTAAGACGCGGCGGGCCGGACGCAACGTCTATTATTACATTGCCGATAAACGATTCGTTCAGGCGGCCAATCTGGCGGCCGATGCACTGGAAATAGCGACCAGCCAGGCAGCACAATGCAGGGCGGTCCGAATAAAGAAGCGATCAGCCATAACGGCATAAGCGAGGAGCGGTAACGCTCGTCGCCATGAAAGTAACGACAGTTAGCGCATTACATAAGGAGCTTTATATGGATACGGAAGTACTGGCGAAGGTTATCCCGGATAAAATTATCGACGCCCGTGGAACGGCGTGCCCGGGGCCTCTGCTTGAAGCCAAGAAAGGAATCGGTACCGTCAAGGTTGGCCAGATCATTGAAGTGAAGTCCAATGATGTCGGCTCGCGAAAAGACATCTCCGCCTGGGCGGGTAAAATCGGCCATGAGTTTCTCGGGATCATTCAAGCCGATGGCCATGATCGCCTGTTTGTTTGCCGGAAAAAATAGTTGCGAATTCCTCGGCCCGGCATGGCAAGGAGCGGAAAATGTTATCCGAAAACAAGTTCAATCCGAAAATACTCGTGCTGGCCACGGAGGCCTGCGCCTATCCCGGAGCGGACGCGGTGGGCAAAGCCCATCTGGAATATGGAGCCAACGTCTATGTATTCCGTGTGCCATCCCCGGTGGTGTTCCCTGAGGACTTTTACCTGCGCTGTTATGCCAAAGGTATTGACGGAATCATGATCGCGGCGTGCGGTTCCGACTGTCCATACCGTGGCGCGTATGACCGCTTGGCTGCGCGGATCGACCGGTTGACCACCCGCATGAAAACCGGCGGACTGGAAATCCAGCGGATCCGTCTGACGGCCATCTGCACGGTCTGCATCAAGGCGTATTTGAAGGAAATTGGACAATTGGATGAACAACTCCGCGCATTGGGACCGGTCAACAAATCGGTAGCCGCGCAGTTGCAGCAGACGGCGCGATTGGAGATGCGCGAAGCCTTGCAGGTTCACGCCACGTAGAGAATTAATGCGGTTTCCGATGTAGAAAGGTGTGTCGTTTATGATAGCCACAGCGGACAATGAACGTCATAAAGATGCGGTGATCATTGGCGGTGGAATAGCCGGATTGCAATCGGCTCTGGATCTCGCCGATCAGGGTTACAAAGTAGCCGTGGTGGAGCGGCAGGCCAGCATCGGTGGAAGGATGATCAGTTTAAGCAAGGTCTATCCGACACTGGACTGCGCCAGTTGCATTACAACACCGAAAATGTCCGCCGCCGCGCATCATGAAAATATTGAACTACTGACTTATACCGAAGTAAATTCCATCACCCCCGGCCCGAACGGACACACCGTGGTAGTCACGCGCAAAGCCACGTATGTAAACGCGGACAAATGCATTGGTTGCCGATTGTGTGAATATGCCTGCGATACGGAATATCCGGATGATTTTGAACAGGGGCTGGGGTCGGTCCGGGCTATTTCGGTGGCCTTTACCAACGCCATTCCGCAAAAAGCGGTCTTGGACGCGGATTATTGTCTGGCCTGTGGACTATGCCTCCGAGCCTGCCCGACCGATGCCATTGAATTTGATCAGCAGCCCCGGCAGGAAACCATCCACGCGGATGTCGTTATCGTAGCATCGGGCTTTCAGCTCAATGCTTTAACCATCAAACCGCAATATAGTGCGGCCCAGAATCAGAATGTTATTTCTCCGCTCACCCTTGAACGATTGTTGGCACCGCACGGACCTTATGGCCGCGTGCTTCGACCCTCGGACGGCAAAATCCCGGAATCTATTGCCTTTGTTCAATGTGCGGGATCACGTGATCAGAGCATCGGTGTGCCCTATTGCTCCAGAGTTTGCTGCATGTACGCCATCAAGCAGGCCATGTTGTTGTCCGGATCGCTGCCGACCGCGGATATTACGATTTATTACATGGACATTCGCGCCTTCGGCAAGGGCTATGAGCAGTTTTATCAGAATGCCAAAGCCATGGGCATTAACTTTGTCCGTGGAAAAGTGTCTAAAATTGACTCTGTAGATAAGGATGATCTTCTGGTGCATGTGGAATACACGGAGGAAC
>JAKATV010000525.1 GCA_021818565.1 Planctomycetota bacterium | reverse complement strand
GCCACCTCGCCCGGGTCTTCGATGGCCAGGCTGTCGGAACTGCGGCGCGTCACAACGCCAATCGGCGGCACGACGATGCGTACCGCGGATTTTTTTCGGCCTGCCATTAAATCCGCCAGCAGCACCGCCGCCTGATAGCCGACTTGTTCGATGGGAACCGCGACACTGGACAAAGGCGGATCGGCTAATTCACAATTTATTTCATCGTCATCGACACCGACAATCGCAATGTCTTCGGGTACGCGCACGCCAATGTGATAGCAGGCGTCCGCAATTTGCCGGGCACGCCCGTCATGCCAACCTAATACCCCTACCGGCTTAAGCATCGACTGCACCCATTGCCCCAGTTCGCCCACATCCGCTTCCGTGCCGCCGGCATAGCGATGCAAGCGACGCGGCTCGAAAATCGAAACCGTCGCGCCCGCCAACGCGGCGCGGTCGGAAAACCCTTTCAGACGCTTGTCCGCCGCTGCATGCCCCGCCGGCCCGGAAAATGCCAGGCGGCGAAAGCCCCGGGTTATAAAATAATCCGCGGCCATGGTGCCGATGGCCTCATCATCCGGGGTTACCTGAGGCAACGGCAGGCCGGGAATGACGCCGCCGACATCCACAACTTCAATACCTCTTTTTTTCATGGCCAGTACTTTGTCCCGTCTCTGGTCATCCCATACCTGCGCAATAACTCCATCCCCGCGCCAGGTTCTTAAATTTCCGATCGGAGCTACCACGCGCCGCGGTTCGCCCACCAGCGTCCAGCGTTGATGCATTCGCAAGTATCGCCCGACACCGAGAATAACATTGCGGCCATAATGAGAAAGATAATCCACGAGAATGCCAACTACCGGTTCACGACTCATGACACGTTCTCCAAGCTTCCAGAGGCCTTTATACCGGCCCATTATACGAGTTCCGGCGTGTGTCGCATTATCTTAAATTTTTTGCGCATTTACACCTAGCGGAATGGATGCCGACGGTAGTAGACTCAGTTTCAGATGGTTTGCAGAGGCTCGTGATGATCTTAACGAGAATGGCCCGTAAGGCCATGTCTGTCTTGTCTCGGAAGTTTTTTTAGGAGGTTTGACCATGAAACGTCGCACAAATTCCAAGGTTGGGCGAGGGCCGAATTCAGGGTTCACGCTCATAGAGCTGCTGGTGGTTATATCCATCATCGCATTACTGATCGCGTTGCTGTTGCCGGCGTTAGCCAAGGCCAAGGCCGCTGCGTATGACGTTGCCTGTGAGGCAAATTTAAGGTCCCTGGGGCAGGCTTCGTTGGAATACACCGGATCAAACCGGGGTGTCCTGCCCTTGATGGTTAACAACTGGTGGGATCTTTATTACGCACCCAACCCGGGTTTTCAGTACCTGACCGGGGGTTACGCTACTGGAAACCCTGATTCAGCCCCCTGGCTTACGCCATACGTTCAGAATGTCATGATTCCATATCTGACGGACCGCCCGCAGCTCTCTACGTCAAATCCGAATTATTACAACACTTCTACTGGAGATAACTGGAATGGCACGTATCCGGTATTTATTGACCCTGCGGTACAAGCCAAGCAGGGAGGCAATCAAGCGTGGCGGCTCTCCAGTGGAGCAG
The DNA here is from genome assembly GCA_021818565.1 of Planctomycetota bacterium. Taxonomy (GTDB): domain Bacteria; phylum Planctomycetota; class Phycisphaerae; order WQYP01; family WQYP01; genus JAMDCX01. Next base: position 5,119 of record JAKATV010000525.1, on the reverse strand, counting down.
TGGATTATTTTTACAATGATTGGATCGCCGCCGGCACGCGGAGCACAGAAGTCAGTGACGCATCGCAGGCGGTACTCTGGTTCGGCGAGGTATACAGCAACTGGGCACCCAATGAATTCCCGCACCATCCCAGTCAGCCCGATCCATGGATCAATGTAAATTATGTCGATGGACACGTTGACCTGGTCAAGTATTCCACCCTGCAAAGTAATTTTTACCTTCTGGCCAACGGGCAGGCGAATACAACAACTTCCTTCGGATACACCAAATTCTGCACCGATGGATGGTCTGTTCCATGGTGGCAAATCGGCGAGCCGTAATGCCGACATCGTGTAATTACTGAGCGTAGCGAGATTTCTAAAAACGACCGAGCGGGAATGCTTTTCCGCTGGAGGACTAATTTTTCATGCGACAGCCGGTTTTAAAAACTCTAACCATCCACGCCATGGCCTGCAGTGCGTTGTCATTAGCCACCTTGGGTCTTGGTTTACCGGTACGGGCGGCAGACCAGGTCATTGCCCAGCGGCCGCTACCCCTCGTGAGTGCTTCCGGCACCCACTTTGTCGCTGGAGGCAAGCCGATTATTCTGCGCGGATGCAATCTGGGTTGCTGGCTGCTCTTTGAACCCTGGATGCAGGCTTGGAAATATCCCGATCAATATTCGGTGGAACAGATTTTCAAAAAGCGGTTCGGAGCCGCGGCGGAACATCATCTCATGCAGATATTCCGCGCTAATTTCATCCGTAACCGGGATTTCAAGCTCATACGTAAATTTGATTTCAACGTGGTGCGAGTCCCCTTTAATTATCAGCTTCTGGAACACACCAGGCCGCCCTACGCCATGCGGCGGCATGCCTTCCACTGGCTCGATCGGGCCGTGAACTTGGCGGCGAAAAATCATATCTATGCGATTTTGGATATGCACGCGGCCCCCGGGCGGCAAAGCATCGACGGCCCCACCGGCCGGATTAAACGCGATAAACTCTGGTCCAGTAAAGTTGATCAGCAACGCACGATTAACTTGTGGCGTGCCATTGCGGCCCATTTTCACGGGAACCCCACGGTTGCGGGCTATGACCTGCTCAATGAACCGTATGGAAATTTCCATCAGAACATGGCCCCCAAACTCCTGGCGCTGATGCCGCGGATCTATCGTGCGGTGCGTGCTGTGGACCATCGCCACATTATGTTTATGCCTAATCTGCTTTCGGGTTCCGTGCGTTTCTGGGGCAGTCCGGCTTCCCATGGTTGGAAGCAAGTGGCCTACACCTCACACTTTTATCCGGGATTATTCGGGGATCAGCCCGGATTGGGAACCATGGCCTGGTTTATTCAGCGGCGTGTGCCATCCATGGAAAGTTTTCTCAAAGCAGCCAACGTGCCATTTTATGTCGGGGAATTTAATGTGGTGCTCAATCAGAGCGGCGGCCCCGCGATGATGCGAAAAGATTATGACACGTTTGCGTCTGATGGCTGGGCTGCCACCATGTGGAGTTATAAACTCATCAAGCCGCAAGGCGGCGCAACGGATAATTCATGGTATATGGTGTCCAATCGCAATAACGTGCCGCGCATTTCCGTGCGGCACAGCAGTGAAGCGGAAATAGCGGCTTATTTCAAGTCGATGGGGACAATTCCATTGGCGATCAACAGGCCGTTGTTAGATGCCTTGACCAGTCCGCGACCGCCCAGGCTTGACCTGCCGTATATCGCGCCGCCGCCGGTACTGCCAACGCACATTCCCCATGGAATTGCATTGAAATCGTGGCATCAGGCTGATATTGGCGGAGCCAAACCGGGCGGTCAAAAGCTTTCCAAGGCCTGCTTGGCGGTGTATGGCAGCGGTGCGGATATTTTTAACCATCGCGACTCATTTCACTACTTGTACCATCGCGCATCGGGTGAATTTGCTCTGACGGCGACTTTGACGCAACTTTTGCCCAGCAGTCAATGGGCCAAAGCCGGGCTGATGCTGCGAGCATCCGAGCAGCCAAATTCAGCGTTTGCGATGATCAACGCCATTCCCGGGAAGATGCTGGCTTGGACCTGCCGGGCCGCCAACGGTGCCGACACGACTCAAAAATTGATTCCCATTTCCGGCTTTCCCGTGCGGTTAAAACTGGTGCGAACTGGTAACAGTGTCGCGGGTTTCTATCACACAGGCTCTGGTAAATGGAAGAAGGCCGGTTCGCTGGTTCTGCCAGCATCCTTCATGCAGCAGGTGGGTTTTGCGGTGCTAAGCCACAAGTCTTGGGCGTACACCTGTGCGCGATTCAGCGACATTGCCTTCAAAAGATCGGGCCGCAAGACCGTTAAAATAGCGGACCACTTGAGCCGTGCAAGTTCAACTTCAATCACCGCCGCGGCCATGGGGCCGGCGGAAAAATAAGCAGTGGTAATTGAAATTGGGTGTATTTGCGGGTGCATGAATTTATCGGCGAAGAAAGGAGCGAGAATATGAAATTACAAAGAACGTAGCGTCGACGCTGCACTGAAAGATCGTTCTTTTGTTTTGTTTGAGAATCATGTTAATTGGAGTGCTTTATGTTAAATCACAAATTAATGCTATCGGGAGTTTTATTAGTCGCTGCGGCGGCGGGGTTTGCGACACAATCCGCTCAGGCAACCGTGTATGCGCAGGATAACGCGGGAAATTACAGCGGCGGGTGGAGCAGCGGGACCAGCGGCGGTACCGGATTTGGTGCGTGGACTATTAATTTCACCTATACCGGCCCCTCCGGTGCAGGCGGCGGTGGCGGTGCATTTATCGGCACCAATGCCGGAATCACTTCCCCTTCGACCCCGGCATTTGATATCTATGTTTATCCCGGCTCCGGCGGTGACACCGGATTGAATACCGATATCACCACCGCAACACGCTCATTTAATTCCGCGCTTGCCGCGGGGCAAACGTTTACCACAGATTTAAGCCTCGACAACGGCAATACCAGCACGGCTGATGCCAATACCAACCCCAGCACGGCGGACTCCAATATGGGTTTTGCCCTGCTGGATTCATCCGGAAAAGTTTTATTTTCCATGATTTGTTTTGGCGGCGGTGAATATTGGGCTTCTGACGGCACCAATTCCGGAGCTTATTTTGAACCGGATTCGGGCAATATTCTTTATAATTATCACGCCGACGATACCTTTGCATTCAGCTTGTTGAATTCCACCGGAAACTACAGCCTGACCGCAGCGGGTAATATCGGCGGCGGCAGCCCGACCACCTTCACCGGCAGTATTAATATGGCCACCGGCGGACCAACGCAGGTGCAATATATTGATAACAACGGCGGCAACGGCAGCGACGTGCAATGGAGCAGTATGTCCATCGCCAGCACACCGGTGCCGGAACCAGCCATGCTGGGGCTGGTGGCAATTGGTGCCGCGGCACTTCTGATGACCAAACGCTCCAGACGTATCAGCAAGCAAGCCTGATTTGTAAGCGTGACAGCACAAGTCGCGAAACTTCCCACGCGACCAATCGTGGCGATTCCTGGAATCGTCACGATTTTTTTGTTGCCGGGGTTCCTTTACCAGCGTGTCCCGCACCAGCATCCGTTTTTATCCCGTAAGCTCGAGCGCGGCTTTTGCCTGATCAAGAGCTTACCTTATGTATATAGTTATTCAAATGATACATCAGTTCTGATTCCGCCGCGGCGGAATTTCATCGGTACGCCGTGGGCGAATAATGTGTGCTGTTAGGTATGGGTATCGCCGGGAGCCGCAGGCATTGTCTTTATGGAAGAACGTGGAAAATTTCCCGGAATCGGCCGGCCGGGATTCCGTCGCGGGCAAATTTGCCCTGAGATTTGATGGCTTGATTTACCTTCGCCCGTCGGGGGAAAGTTACCAGTAGCCCGTGGCCACATCACGAATCGGCGTCATGCAGGTATCGTAGGGGGTGTTGTTGGTTAAAGTCGGATTGGTAAATCCGATCCATGAATCTCCACTGACCAGCCCGGTTTGCGGTGCTGCGGGTGAAACCCCGGAGCCCGAATAGGGCACAGCATAATAAGTAAAGATATTGTCATGGTTCATACCGCAATAGGGAGTGGTTTGCCATACCACGTGCCCATCGGCAAAGCCTACGTTCTCCCCATCGCCATTATGATTACCGGAATTAAAGACATAGTCCCCGTAGGTATTGCCGGGCAGCAGCGTGGTGTTTCGGTACGCCCGCCCCAGTGCAGGTGAACCGATATCGTCCGGAGCCATATCGCTGATTATTGGCGACTGCGGACCGGAGCGGGTGCTCCACCAACTACCCGCCGGCATCGGAATCACATTGTTCGGATCGGGCGGAGCGGCCACCCATGGATAGGCAATGGAATAACTTTCACCACGCCCCATATTGCCCGGCGTTCCGCTTCCGCTTAGATTTCCAAAATTGCCGAAAGCATACAAACCTGTGCCGGGCATGCTGCCATAGAGCTGCGAAGGGCCGAGTGCATAAGGATCAGAGGGGCAGATAAATCCGACGGGTTTCTCGTACTGCATCAGGACCATCAGCCACAGGCAACTTATCGCCGACCCCGTGCTGGGTTGATAGATACTGGAACCATCGTTGAGATTAAACCAGTCGCGGATGACCTCCTGGACCGACTGGCCGACCACATAATGACCGGGAGGTAATGGAGAATTGATATACATCCCGCCGAATTCTCCCGGCGTGGAGGGAAACTGGTCGTTGCTATCGGCGGCATACGCGATCATGGACTGTGTAATGCCATGAATGTTCGCCGAACAGGCTGTACGATTGGACATTTCCCGGGCTGCGGCCAAAGTCGGCAGTAGCAGACCGATGAGCAAAGCGATGATGGATATCACCACCAGCAATTCGATAAGCGTCATTCCAAGCCTGCCGTTTTGGAGATGCGGAGCGCTCATAACTGAGTTACCTCCCACCGGCAGTTGTCCCGCCGGTAGCTGGTCACGGCCTTCCGACCTGCCAAGCCCGCCGCGACCCTCACAGCAAATAACGTATACCTTCACCCGGAAAAAAGCAAATATATTTCCACGAAGAATTGCGGCGTAAGATAACCTGTTGCGGCGTGGCCGCAGGTGGAATCTTTCCGTGTACGGCGATAACGCACCTGTCCCGGCCATGTGGGCT
>JAKATV010000253.1 GCA_021818565.1 Planctomycetota bacterium | reverse complement strand
GCCAAAAACAAGGCTATCAGCAGCGGAAATCGAAAACTTTTTCGGAATAACTCGCGCAGCCGACCTTCTTCCTGATTCGCCACCTCCTTCACCGCGGCAATTTCTACCTCCGCCCGCACCGTGCCGAAAAAACGCGTCAGTATAGTCCGGGCTTGTGTCTCGCGATCGTTGATGATCAGCCAGCGCGGACTTTCTTTGATGGTCAACAGCATGGCTAGGAACACAAGGGCTGGCAGCGTTTCTGAGCCCAGCATCCAGCGCCAGCCCGTGGTCTGGTTCCAGTCCATCCCGGCCAGATGGTGCCCCATATTGATATGGTGACCGGCGTTGAGGATCAAGTAATTGACCCAATAGACCACCGCAATGCCCACCACAATGCCAAGTTGGAAAAGGGATCCAAATCGTCCGCGATGTTTTTCCGGGGAAATTTCGGCGATGTAAACCGGTGCAATCATGGATGATGCGCCAACGGCAAGGCCACCAAGAATTCTGGCCAGCACCAACTCGGTTATATTGCGGGGTATGGCGGAGAGGACGCCGGAGATGGCGAACAAAATAGCGCATAAGATCAGAATTTTTTTACGGCCAAAGCGATCTGCCAGCGTGCCGGCCATCATGGCACCGGCGATGCACCCCAAATCAAGGCTTGCAATGGCAAAGCCTAATTGCGTATTGCTTAAATGAAAATAGCTTTGCAAATAGCCCTGAATACCGGATGCCACTCCGGTGTCATAACCAAAAAGCAACCCCGCCAGGGCGGCGGCGAACACAGCGAACACAATCGGGCCAAGGCCCACAATGGAATCATCGAATGGCACGGCAACCGAATTTTCAGAGTTGGTGGACATAAAAACATTCTCCTAAGAAACGGTCCCGAATTAACTTTCCTATTCAGGCATAAACCGCAGATCTATTGTTCGCTTGTGAATGTTAACAACTAATCCCATTTTGGGAAGTTATATCGGGACCGTTCCCAGACACAGGCTGTTCAAGGTTGTGTCATATCACCTGCGGGAGGCATCGCGGCCCGATTGGCGGCCCATTTTCTATTGGGTTTTGATCCCATCTTAAATACCAACGTGCCACCGTGTAAAATGGTGCGTTGATTGATCCAAAGCTGGTGGAACGGCTTGCCATTAAGAGTAGCGGACTGAATGTAATATTCCTTCGGGCCATTGCCGATGCTACGGATGGTGAAGATATTTCCATGCCGTAAATGTATGGTAACGCGTCCCACCGTGGGGCTGCCTATAACGTAAAACGACTGCACTGGCGAGAAGGGATACATCCCCATGGTGTTGAAAATGTACCAAGCCCCCATCTGGCCCTCGTCCTCATCCCCAACCATGCCGCTGGTGTTGTAGACTCTCGCCATGGTTTGGCGCGCCCAATACTGGGCCTTCCAGGGCTGTCGGACATAATCGTAAAAGAACGCATCATGGCTGCTGGGTTCATTATTAGGCCCGTACTGGCCCATCCCCAGTATCTTGGATTCATTCTCCTCTGGAATGGGGTGCCCCCAACTTGCATAGCCGCCCAGATGAAAATCCGAGTTCATGGTGAAAAAGGTATCTAGCCGCTTGATAGCGGCTACACGCCCGCCGAGCAACTGAATCAAACCATACGGGTCTTGCATGACCATCCACTGGTAGACCCAGGCATCGTCTTCCGTAAAGGGACTGCCCCACCAAATCGGATCAAAGTGCGGTTGCCAAGAGCCGTTGGCTTCGCGTCCCCAGGGAAATCTTACCGCCGGATCAAACACATTGCGATAATTAAATGCCAACTTGCGGAATTTCCTGTAATCCGCGGTTTTGCCCAGAACCTTGGCCATTTCCGCAATGCAATAATCATCATACGCTTCTTCCAACGTGGTGGAAGTGGACTCGCCCATGACGTTGGCCGGCAGATAGCCCAGTCGCAAATAATCTTTCAGATGCGGAATCCCGTGGCCCGGACTGGGCGGTTCAACCGTGCCGTCCTTGCGTATGGCGGCATACGCCAATGACGGGCTGAAACCATGAATCCCCTGCAGATAGGCTTCGGCAATGACCGCATCGGCATCGGTTCCGACCATGCAATTCCAATAACCGGGATTGGGCCATTCAGGTAGCCAGCCGCCTTCTTTGTAAAACCGCAGGAAGCCGCGGATGATGCGGCCATCCTCGTGGCGATACACCAATGTCATCAGCGGAAATGAGCAACGATACACATCCCAAAAGCCAGTGCCGGTATAAAACCGTCCGGGATACACTTTGCCATTGGTCGGATTGTAATGAACGCGTTGATTCCGACTGTTGATTTCATAAAAGCTGTGCGGATACAACAACACCCAATAGAGAGATGTATAGAAAATCTCCCGTTGACTTGCTGTCGCCCCACCGATGGATATTTTTTCGAGTTGCCGATTCCATATCGCCTTGGCTTGGCCGGCTACGGTTTTGACGCTCCACCCGGGAATTTCGCGGGCCAGGCTGATTGCGGCCTGCCGCACGCTGATGAAGCTTGTTCCCACGCGCATTCGCACCGTCCGCAATGTGGTGGTGTTGAACGTCAAGACCACGCCGACGCGTTTGCCATTGGCTCCGAAAAGTTTCGTCGCGGAAGGCACGCTGCTGAACTCAACGACAAACCGGCAAGCGAAATTCTTTGGTACCTCGCCAAAATTTCGCCGGACATGGCCAATGATTACCAGTTGATGGTCCAACCGTCCGATATTCATCGTCGCATCCTTGGCCGATATGACAATTCGCGCCAACTTGGTTTTAGGAAAGGTGAATTTGAAAATGGCGCAGCGTTTACTGGGGGCCAATTCCGCCAAGGTATGATAGCGAGGCAAATACACACGGTAGCTGTAAGGATGGACAAATTCCCGCTTATGGGTAAACGGCGAGGCCCACTCGACCGGGCTGGTCCGCACCGGCCCCACCTCCGGCATGATATTAAATTGGCCGTAATCGCCGGCCCACGGATGGGCCTCATGCGTACAACGAAAGCCCTGAAAGGTTGGATCAAGATTATTGTAAAACCAATATCCAGTGTGGGTTTGTGGTGCCCAGATGGCCATGGGCCGAGGCAGCGCGATTTCCGGGTACATATCCCCAACCGAATGCAGGCCGGGCTGCATCGGCGCATGGCCGGGGAGGTTCTTGCCATGCGCGAACCGATCCATACCGGCACCCCAACGAGGGTTGACAAATTGCACGGGATTTGTTGCAGCTGCGGTGACAGCGAATGCGAAAACAATCATGCCCCATGCGAACAGCCATGAATTTAACGGTTTCATGACAACGGTCTCAACTCTGTGAACAAACATTTTTATCCTCGATATAGTCCATCGTGTGCGCAATACATGTCTCCAAAAAAGCATGCCCCTTATAAGACGACCAACCTATCCTACCAGCACAAGGCAGGGTGGTCCTGCGTGGCACTGTTCATCATCTCCTTTAAAAAAACGCCGTCCATGTCGACGCTTACAGACTTTCCATTCTTTGATCGCAGCAGCACGCTATGGCGATCCACGTTCGCGACAATGTCCGCGACCTGATCAAATCCCACAGGAATTTGCGCTACGCCAAAAGCGTAGAGAACACGGTGGGGCCGATCCGAATGCAGTTCGAGCGACGTGGTTATCCCGCGCGACGAAAGTGGATTTCGGCGGGCCGACTCCGCCAGACCCAGATGAAAATAACCGCAAACTTCCTCAATGCCGATGACATTGACATGCCGACCATTCCATGGCGCATAATGCCGTCCGCCATTGGACAGCCAAAGTATCGTTTGCGGCAGTTGCCTTGGATTTTTTAGGGCAAACCATACGTGCCGCTGCCGTGAAAATGTCACCGCGGACCACGCCAGCGGTAGTGTGGCATCCGCCGCCAGAAGTACCAAGTCTTCAAAGCCACGACGCGCCGGGTACCGGCTTAAGTCCGTCATCCGTCCGGTTATCATCGGCACGCGGTCAAGTCGATCAAAACAGGCACCGGATTCAAGAATCGAATAACCTTTGTTTTCCGGGCGCTCCAGCGGTTCGGTAAAGACTTGGCCATACCTGAAGCGACTGGTGGAAATGATGCCGCTTCCTTCCGGTTCGGGGAAACGGAGCATGGCGTGATGGCCATAACTCATGCGTCCACGCATACCGCTGATAATGTGTTTCTGATAAACCACCGTCTGACCGTCAATAAGCGTAATAAATTTATCCACATGCCCCGTGCGGATTCGAGTGGACAGCCGCAGGTGAATTGTCCGCCGACCATGGTCACCAGTCATGCCGGCATATCGCCACCGGGCGTTCGCGGTCTCACCGTGGACGGGGTGTCGCTCGCCACGGTAGGACCTCTGATTCCCTCCGAAGGGGAGACAGAAGAAATCGCCCCGCAGCACGCGCAGCACCGCCGGGAGGCCAAATGGATGGCGTTCGGTCGCCCACGGCGCAACGGAGAATGGCTCAATATTGCGTCCGCGGAGCCGGAAGGTCACCGGGCCGAGGTGACCGCCAAGCTGTGTCACATAGGCATCAACGTTACCGTTGGAAATACGCCATGCAGACTGCCCCAAGCTGGTCACGAGCGACGATTTTGTTTTGATCATGACCGGCTCCATTTATTTCATCCCGATTCCACCCTATCCAACACCAGTGGATTCAAATCCATAAACCTTTTTTGGTTCTGCGGCGAGCCGATGTCGGCATGGGCAATCTTCATGCCTTTTTCAAACGAATCATCACCACGGTGCATGGCGAGCCGTCCGGACTGATAAACTCGTAATCGCCGAAGGCCGCGGGAATCAGGCAAGCCTGCAAAAAATCCAGCGATGTTTGCCGCGCCGGATCGTTCCTGGAACGAATGATTACCGACTTACCCACGGTAAGCGTGGGGATTTGCAGAAAGCGTCCCTCGGTGCTGTGCGCCATGGGCTTGGTGAAAACGAATCGCTCGATTTCGAATGGCATTTCCTGGACCGTCGTGTAGCGATCCATACGGGTATCACCATCGCCCCGCACAACTACGGGCCGTGCCCGCAAGTGTTTCTGCACATATTTTTCCCGTCGCCACTTGTTGTTGCGGAAAGAATGTTCCAGATGCATTTTCATAGGTGGTGCGGTCATGCTTTTGGCCTTGTCATCCCATGTACATCGGGCGAAATCATAGGTAAAAAAAGAATATTCCGTTCCGGCGACACTGGGACCGGTGTCCATCTCCAGAATCATCTGATAGCCCCCATGTCCGTGCTCCGTGCCGGGTGGTATCAGGAACAGATCGCCCACATTGGTCGGCCAGCGGCATACGAACTTTTGCCAGTCGAAAACCTTACGGTTGTTGGAATCGCGACAAAGCCGTTCATACTCCTCCAGATTGGCACTTTCCTTAAACCCCATCATCGTGCCGGCATCTTCGTATGCTTCCACGATGTAATAAGTTTCGTAACGTCCAAGCGGTTCATTAAAATTTCGTTTCACGTAGTCCGTGTCCGGATGATTGTGAATGGGCATGCTGGCCCGCTCATAAGGCACGCGTTCTTTGAAATAACCGTCGTCCAGCCACACCTGTAACGGCAAGAGATCCGGATACGTCTTATGAACGTATTGGCCGACCATTTGAATCGGGCGCTGCATGATGTTCTGACAGGGTATGTTCAAGACCGCAGCAGCACCGACATCAATCAAAATGCTCAACTCAATGCCGGCCAGTTCGTTCCAGGCCATATTTTCCAATCCAGGAATCTCGTCGTAAATATCCTTGAATCGATACGACCCCCACGGGCCGGGCTGGGTGATCTTGACCTGTTTGATCGGCCCTTTGACCAGCTCATCAATCATGACGTTGTAACCGGCCGCCGGAATCAGTTTGAGATTTTTCGGCTCCACCGCATCAATGTAGTAATCCATCCGCGCAAAGACTTTCTTCTTCTGCCGCAGCAAGAGATAGAAATCGCAGTAGTAATATTGTTTCCAATGATAATCGGCGGCCGCCTGGTTACTTCCAAATGGAACCAGTTTGTTTTCCCACATCTGCCATAGCAGTGGCTGCATCGTAAAATCCGCGTAGAACCGCAGTCCGTAAAGCTCCGCAATCTCTGAATTGGCGGCTCCAGGCCCCATGACAATCAGCAAACCGTCCTGACCGGACGACGGATCCGCCAAAAGAGATTTCAACTCGGCAATCTTCCCGGGATCGAGAATATCCTCCAATACACCGGAAACATTTACTCGGCCAAAGGATGGATCATCCGTTACATAAGGCCGACGATAATCCTCGATTTTTTCCGGGGAAAGAAACATGTTCGCCGTGGAAACAATTTGCAGCGCCAGCCCCTTGGCCTTCGCAATTTCTTGCAGCGCGGCGTTTAGTTGCGCCCAATCCACACCATACCAGCCATCAATGGCCGCTGTGGCTGATCGGCCCATCTTTTTATTCTCCTGCAACAGCGCCAGTATGCGCTGCGGAACGTTTGGCATTCCGCAAACAATCTCCTCCCGAACCGAAGTCGCTATCGCAACATGATTGACGGCGTTCTTACGATATTCGTAAAGTGGCATGAATACTTCCTATTCCAGATTGCAGACCATGATTCGCCCGGACCGGCAGGTGGCCGGAACAGTTGAGCGAATTGCTCATTGACGTATACCAACACCAGTTCATGCATTGATTTCCTTAATGCGGATGGACAACCAAGTTCACAAAATCCATGGACGCAATCTTAAATTGGCGCGCCTGGGATTGCCG
>JAKATV010000353.1 GCA_021818565.1 Planctomycetota bacterium | reverse complement strand
TATCACGTTGTCCGCGGCGTGCTGGATGCCTCGGGTGTGGAAGCTCGTCGCCGCAGCCGTTCCAAGTATGGAGCCAAGAAACCTAAGTAATCTTTCTGTTATCGCGGATTAAGCCGCCGGCTTAGGCGCGGGGAACAGTTTTTAACCGTACCTTGAAGTATCCCGAATCCTGGTGATTCGATACGGAGAAACGAAAGGAAGTCGCCATGGGCGCAAAATCATTTACCGTTAGCAGCACACAGCTTAAACCCGATGCTATTTACAATTCACTGTTGATTTCCAAATTTATCAACTGCCTGATGTATGATGGCAAAAAAGCTACAGCCAAGCGCGTATTTTACGGTGCGATGGAAATTATCGGCCAGCGAGTCAAAGACGCCAAACCCAATGAAGTATTTGAAGCGGCTTTAAACAACATCAAACCCAACATTGAAACCCGGTCACGCCGGGTGGGTGGACAGAACTATCAGGTGCCCATGTCCGTAAGCCGCAAGCGGCAGCAGAGTCTGGCGATTCGCTGGCTGCTGGAAGCGGTTCGCGCCAAGTCGGGCAAACCGATGAGTGAGCGTCTGGCGGACGAAGTTCTTGCGGCCAGCCGTCGCGAAGGCGCGGCTATGCAAACTCGCGAAAATGTCCACAAGATGGCCGAAGCCAACCGTGCTTTTGCCCATTTTGCATGGTAACATTTGCAATTATGGTATTTTGCGTCTTCCTTGGGCTGCCGGGGTGACGTTTGCGTAACGGCCGATTCGCGGACATGATTGCCCCGCGAATGCCGCTCGGCGTGCGCAGATTGTCCCGCATTCCACCGCGCCGCGCACTAGCTCAATGCGGAAGCTTTGAGTTCTCGGCGGGATGCGCTTGAAATGTCAGAAATAATTACCCCGGCGCGATTGGCGTGGTGCACGCCCGGCGGCAAGTGAGGAAATCTGAAAATCCGGTAATATCATGGACTTACAGGCGTTAAGGCTTGTACGCCGCGCAAATAGCGCGGATGGATGAGAAAGTTCTTGGCCCATGCGAAGCGTTTTGCGTAATTCCCTTGCCCCTGTTATGTGGATCGTCTTTTTCTCCTGTTTTGCCGGCTTGACTGGCTGCGCCACGTTGCGCGTTACGCAGCCACCGGAAACGGCCGATGAGCAGTTTTTGTTGTCCAGAGCGGCCTCGCTGGCGATCAGCAAAATTTCTGTAGCTAACTTACGCGACCGGCTGGTATATGTCAGTGTGCATTTTGTCAACGCGGGAATACCCGGCCACAACTACCTGGAAGCGGATTTGCGTTCCCACCTGCTCAAAAGCGGCGTGCGGTTGACCAATACACGCGTCAAGGCGCAAATTGTGTTGGAGGTGCGCTGTGGCGCATTGGGAATTAATCAAGCCAATTCATTCATTGGTATTCCCGCCATTGCCTTCGGCAACTACAACGGCGGCTCAAATTTTTCGCTGCCGGTGGTTTTGCCGCAGATTTCCATTTTACAGAACACCACGCAAAAAGGTTATGCCAGCGTTGCGTATGTGGCGTATTGGCGAAGCAGTGGCGAAATTGTCGCCAGTTCCGGACCGTTTGTAGGCCGAACCTATCGCCACGACTGGTGGTTTTTGGGCTTTGGGCCTGAAACTTCAGGGAATATTCCGCCGGCACTGCACCAGTAAGTTATACATTCCGCATTGCGGCGGGCGAATGATAATGTAAGAAACCGCTCTGTGAGAGCATGCAAATGACGGAACCTTTAACCAGCGATCGAACCACGCAGCCCGTGTCCGGGCGAAGACGCCATCCATTAAGGACGCTGTTGGTAATCGTGTTGCTCTTGGTGGCGCTATTGGCGACAGGAGTCTGGATTGCCGCGCCACGGATTTTAAACAGCGCCACGGTTCAGAGCTATGTACTAAACAAAATTCAATCCCGCCTGGGCCTGAGAATTGATGTCAAAACCATGGATATTGGCCTGACAGGCAAAACCACGTTTACCGATGTGCGCATCGGTTTGCCATTGCGCCATTGGCCCTTTGCCCGCATTCCAACATTGACCATTACCCACAATGCCGTTGTCTGGCTGCTGCTGACCGGGCAGTTGGGAATTACCAATATTTCCGCCACCAGTCCGCGGGTAATTCTGCACCAAGGGGATGAAGGCCGATGGAACCTGCCGGCGGCATGGCAGGACTTGCGTTTGGCTTGGCAAGGCTGGAGACTGCGGCACCCCGGGGCGGATTTAGCATCGGTGGGTCTGCCGCGCGTCGTGATTCATCACGGCACGCTTCTGGTAGAATTAACGCACCAACCGGAAATGGCCATTGATAATATCGAATTTAAGGGCGTACCCACCAGTGCCCTGACTTGGCGGTTCTCCTTAAATGCGGCATCGACCCAAGTGCCTCAGTCGCATTTACTGGCGCAGGGCGTATTGGTTCCCGGTCAATCATGGCTGCACAGCATTCATGTGCAGGCCACAGGGTTGGGGCCATGGCTCAAACGGGTGTGGCCGACCTGGAGCGGGGCAGCATCGGTGAGTGCCCAATTGCGCGGGCGGGTGTTAAATAATGCGCTTAGTGAGCGACTCAATGATGTGCGTATTGATATCGGAAACTTTGGCCTTCATGGCAACGCTCAGGCGCAATATGCCGGGGATCATTGGCAGATTAATCCGGAAAATGTTGGCATTCGGGTGGGTTATTTAAGTGTGCCGGTGAATATTTATCGGGGGCAAATCTGGGCGGATAGCCGAGGCTTTCATGTTAAAGGAATTCGGGCGGATCTGGCGGGTGGCGGCCTGCATCTATCGGGCGTGATGAATCCGGCGGAGCAATCCGCATCGATAACGGCGGCGTGGCACGGTATTTCCCTGTTTGGAACCGAAATGCAAAGCGGCACATTAAGCGGCTCATTAAGTTCTCCCTGGCCGGGCAGGCGCGTGGTGGGGGTGCATATAACCAGTAGCGGCCAGTCCCGGTATGGCGCGTGGAATACGGCGATAACGGTCTCCGCACAGGGAAAATTCCATGGCCTTATGAATTGGCAGCTTGAGGCACCCCAGCTTTCCTGGCAGCACACCAGACTTGTAACACTCAAGGGGTTACACGCTGTGGGAACATTTAACGCCGGCCAAGTATCCGTTACCCATGCCACACTGGCTTCGGATCCGTATTTAGACCTGCACGGATTATACAATCCCGTGCTGGGGCTTTGGCGGTTGCACCTGCGGGCCAGTGCCGCGAGCATTCCCATGCTCAAGCTGCCGGCCAATGTCCATGTGCATATTAGCGGATACGGCAATTCCGGCGGAATGCAGTTGGAAAATCTGCTGGTGAAAAGTCCGGTTTGGAGTTTGGCGGCCAGCGGCAATTGTATATTTTCCGGAAATTATCCAACCCATCTGATTCTCACGGTCACGGGTATTCCGCTGGTTAATCATAAAACTAAAGCCAACGCCGGCTGGTCCTTAGGCGGACTGATCTCAGGAAAACTCCTGGCGGACGGCGGGGTTATGCCGTTGGCGTTGCATCTGGATGGTCGCTTGGCCGGCACGCATTTTACGGTGAACCATCACCTGCTGGCGCTGCCGCGGGTACACGTAGTGGGCGAACTGACCAGAAAAAAAATTATCCTCGCCGCCAATCCGGTGGCGGTGCTGGGCGGCCAGATTGCCGTGCGTTTTGACGCCAATACGGCTGGTCAGCTTGCGGGGCTGACATTGAACACCCAACATATTTCCGCAGCGGCCGTGGCAGGGCTGCTTTTGCCTGCGCCGCCGGTCGGGTTGAGCGGGTATGCCGGGATGAACCTGCAGATCAATGTGCCGGGACGCGATCTGCAAAGGACCCGGGTGCGGGGCGAAATCTCCGTGGATCATCTGATTATACCGGTTCCCAAAGCGCTGATTGCTCCGATTGATATTGTCCACGGCAGCGCCACGCTTAGCTATAGCAACGGGATATTGTCGCTCAAGCCGATCAAACTCATAGGTGCCGGTGCAACCGCAACCGCCAGCGCACACTGGACCCAGTACAATCCAGCCAATATCGATATGAAATTGAACATCTCGGATTGGCCGGCGAATATTCCATCGGTGCAGCTTGATACGCTGGTGTCCGGCGCACTGACCGGACGCTATAACTGGCGCAATTCGGGTATCCACGGTACCGGTGATTTGAATGCGACGATATTCCAACATCTGCTACCCGTGGGCCTGGCGGCAACGCATGTGATCGCGACGGGGCGGATCATTTCTATCTTGCATACGTCGCTGGATTTAATGGGCAACACCCTTAAAGGGCAGGGGAGTTGGAATATAGATCAGCCCTTAAAAAGTTCCGGCGTATTTAAATGCCGCCTGCCGAACCCCAAACCACTGCTGCGGGGATATTCCTGGGCCAAGGGATTAACGGGAACATTTGCCGGTAATATTGTTCTGGGGCCGACGACCGGCGCGCATCCGCTGGCACCGCTGGAATTGCAGGTAAATCTCGATGCGCAGAAAGCCAGGCTGGACGCCATTGAGCTGGGTTCACTGAACATGCACGCATTTATCAGCGATCATGCGATTTTGCTGGATCGATCTCAATTGGCGTTTGCGGGTGGCGCGATGCACCTGTGGGCCCGTGTTTCCCGGCATCATGCGGGGCTGCTTGCTTCGGATACAAGCTTGACCTTTGACAACATTAGTCTCGATCAACTAACCCGCACGGTGATTCCGAAAGCCCGCCCGATGCCGGGACTGCTATCGGGACATCTTACGGCGGTGGCGCTATCCAATAACTGGCGCAACGCTATCGGTTCCGGCGATTTAAAAATTTCGCAGTCGAATTTGGCAGGCTCCACTATTATGGCGTCCGTATATCGACTTATGAATGTTCGTCTGGTGAGCCAAAAGCCCAGTGGCACGGGTGAAGCTCGCTGGCGCATTGACGGCGGCAATGCGCAAATTACCTATCTGCATTATTTTGATCGGGGCGTGGAAATTCTGGGGGCGGGCGAATTGCAGAATATATGGAGTATGCCCCAGAGCCCACTCAATGGATACGTGATCGGCACGGTGCGGCCATTTAAGAACCTGCATATTCCATTTATCCCGCAGGCCAAATCCATCCTTAATGCCCTGGAATCCAGTGTCAGCACCGTGCAGGTGGCGGGCACCTGGGCCCATCCGACAACCACGCCGGTAGTGTTTAAGAATCTTGGAACCGCGATCAAGGAAATATTTGTCAATGCCATCGTGGGCAACCCATCGGCATCCAGCGGAAACTGACTTAAGCTCCCAGCCAGGCCGCCAGCAGATCGCGAGCGCCATGGAGATCATCGCGGTGTACCATTTCTGTAACGGTATGAATGTACCGTGTGGGGATGCTCAACGTGATGGTGCGATAGCCCGTGCGGCTGCGTTGCATGGCTCCCGCATCGGTCCCGCCAAGCGGTAATAATTCCAACTGATAGGCGATTTTCTCTTTCTTGGCGGTCTGAACAAAGCTGTCCACCAGCGGTCGATCGCTGATCGATGCTCCGTCCATTATTTTGATGCCCACGCCCTTGCCCGCATGAGTGACCGTCTGGTCATCAGGAATCCCGGGCGTATCACAGGCCAGTGTAGTGTCCAGAGCGATAGCGATATCCGGTTCCAGACCGAACGTCGCCGGGCCGGCTCCGCGCAGGCCGACTTCTTCCTGCACCGTAAAGACCACATAAATATCATAGCTCGATTTTTTCACCCGTTGAATTGCCCGCACCGCCGTCCACACCGCCGCCCGATTGTCCATGGCCTGGCCGCAGACAAAATCCCCAATTTGCGCAAAGTCACGCACCAGCGTGACCGGGTCGCCCACCTGTACAAGTTCCTTTACCTTCTTGCCCGGCAAGCCCACATCCACCATAAAATCGCTGACCAAAAATTGCTTCTTGCGATCTTCCTCTGAGGCAATATGAATTGGTTTCCCCGCCGGGTTCATGACGCCGGGAAGATTTTTACGCCCCTGCACCAGCACGCGGTTGGCGGATAAATTTCGCGTATCAAAACCGCCGGCGTTATGCACGCGGATAAATCCTTTGTCATCCACAAATCGGACATAAAACCCGATTTGATCCATGTGCGCAGCGATCATCACTTTTTGAGCCGGTTGGCCCCCGGAAGTTTTCGATGCTTTTTTCAGGCAAATTAAACTGCCCAGTTTGTCCACCCGCACCTCATCAAATAGTCCGTGAATTTCCTGTTTTATCACCTCTCGAACCAATTCTTCCCGGCCGGGAACGCCCGGTGTTTCACTAAGCAATTTCAAAAATTCCATCACCGCATCTCCAAATAAACACCGCCCGGCGTGCCATCACGCACCGGTTAAGTTCTGAATTATCGACGATATCCCCCGCTTGGCAAGGTAGCAGCCGAGGTATGCAGCCGAAGTAACCGCCGCAGGCTGCCATAGCAGATTTATTGCCAGCCCGGATTCTGGAGCGCCCCGCTGCCCTCTGATACAATTATCAGCCACTGGTTTTTCACGGAGCCTTCGCCATGAAACAATCCCGTCACGTCATGACTGCAATACCTGCGATACACGCCATGATCTTCGGCATGGCGATTTGCCTGGCTACGAGCATAACCGCTTGGGCGGCCGGCCCGGCCCAACAGGCTATGACCTTAACTTCTTCGGCGTTTAAGAATCACGCGACCATGCCCGCACAATTCACCGCTGACGGCAAGGATGTTTCCCCACCTCTGGCGTGGAGCCACATACCGCGAAAA
>JAKATV010000238.1 GCA_021818565.1 Planctomycetota bacterium | reverse complement strand
TTCAAACGTTTTTAGGAATCAAGTGGGGGGACAGCGCAGCATGCCCCAGTAGAATTTTCATTTTTTCCCGCAATCTGTGCGTTGCCTCCTGGTTGTTAAAGGTGTAATTAAGCCCAATGCCACCCTCTTTATTAAGCGTCACCCGATTGTCAGCCATGGGCAGGTCTTCGGTGGTAAGCCAGAAATCTACGCTGTGGGTAGCCATCTCGGTAAGTACAAAGCCGGGAGCGAAGGTTCCGGCATCGGCGCGGAACATAGGCCCCCGGGTTTTCCCGATCATTTGGATGTTACCAAGCGGGAAATCGAAGTCATCGGCCTTGAAATAAAAATCGTTGCAGGAGAGTGTCTTTTGAAAAATCGTGTCATTGGGGCGTCGGGAGAGTGCCACGACGGCATCAGAGTTATGAAACATAAAATTTCGTCCCACCTGGTCAGACCCATTTGCCAAGCCATGCGGATGCTGATCATTGGCGGACAACAGCAATATGCGAGCCGAATTCGATGCACCGGCCGACAGCGCTATAATATTGCCGGAAAATGCTATTTTTTCGCCCTGATGATCCACGAGAACGCGCGTAACCTCCCGGCCGCTGGGACTGGTTTCCAGTTTGTAAACCGATGCATCGGTAAGCAACGTGACATTGGGATGTTCCAGAGCCGGCCGAATGCAAATATTTTCCGCATCGCATTTGGCCAATACCATGCAGGGAAATCCATCGCAACTGTTACAGCGAATGCACTTGCCGTTGTGCATCTGGGCTTCATTAAGCATAACGGCGGTGGGCGCGTGAAAAGGATGATATCCTTCCCGCTTCCAGGCATCGGAAATGCCCTCGATTACCGGCTCGTGGCTTATGGGCGGAAAATTATAAGGGCCGGAGGATGGCCCTTCCGTCGGGTCCTCTCCGCGCAGGCCATGGACTTGATAAAGCTGTTCCGCCCGAAGGTAATAGGGTTCAAAGTCCTGGTAGGAAATCGGCCACGCAGGGGAAATCCCGCCATGATGTTGAATTTCACCAAAATCGGCCGGACGCAGGCGAAACAGGGCGGCTCCGAACATTTTCGTCGCCCCGCCCACAAAGTAATGGACGCCTGGTTGAAACGGTTTGTCGTCTTTGTCATGCCAGATATCTTTGGAAACATATCGGTTATCAACAAAGACCTTCTGTGCGTCCCAATTATCCACTTCGCGTGGTAACCACCCGCCACGCTCCAGAATCAAGATGCGCTTTCCAGTGGGGGCCAGGTGATGCGCCAGCGTGCCACCGCCGGCACCGGAACCAATAATGATAAGGTCGTAGTCTTGTTGCGCGTTCATGCAATACCTTTCAGGTTGTAGAATCGAAATCAGGGCCATCAACACTTGTCCCCGGCAGGCAATGGCACGGGTGCAAGGTTGGAATGGTTGTTGAGTGGTTCAGTCGCAGACAAAGCCGGGAAGGGTCGGGCTCAAAAAGGCGATGAACTTCCACCGCCGCCAGCATCCCCAGAACCGGCGCGGTGTAATAAATCCACCAGCCCGTCCAGATGTCGGCAACGATGGCGGAACTGAAAGTGCGGGCCGGATTCATGCTAAATCCGGAAAGCGGCACTTCAATCGTTACAAATACCATGATAAGTATTCCGATAAACACGCCGGTAAGTTTTACGAGTTTCGGAAACTTATTGAGCAACAACACCGTTGCGACCAAAATGAAAGAAATAACAAATTCTCCACCCCATGCTCCCCAAATTCCCCAAATTCCCGGCACGGTGACAACATACCGCACCGACGGGTCTTGCACGACGGAGCCAAATACCAGTGCGGAATATAAAACGCCCAGCGTACCGCCGACAAATTGCCCGATGACATATCCCAAGGCATCATAAGCTTTGATTTTCCCCAGCCACAGGAAACTTAATGTGAACGCCGGGTTAAAGTGCGCCCCGGAGCGTTTTCCCCACGGGCAGTAAATCAAAATCACCGCAGTTCCACCCATGGCCGCGCCTATGACCACGCGCCGCAATATTGGCGAGCTTACAATATGAGCAACCGGGGAGTTCGGCGCATCCATCAGAACAGTGGCCGCAGTCGCCGAGACCATAAAACAACCCAGTAAAAACCCCTCAATAAGAAAAAGGGGCCAATCGCGACGCAGCGTTTCTGACAAGGTTAGGGATTTGGCGGTGGCCACGGTTCCAGGGCCAGGTTCGACGCCACCGGCCCCGGATTTACCGGGCGGAAAGCTTTCTTTCAATTGGTTTGCCGTCACTGCTGACATTATTACGCGTGCCTCCTAATAACAACTATATCGCCCTGCCACAGCCTGATATTAAGCGACAGTGACAGGCAGTGCCTCCATAACCGGATCAACGGGAACGCACCCGAGCCACCCTCCGGAAAATCCAGCCCGATGCAGTCCCCGTACCAGGGCCGGACATTGGCGCATCAATCGCCAAAGCAACCCGGAGCGAAAATTTTCAATCATTAAGACAATGGGGCCTTGGTTGAGACCACAATGCCATGGTGAATACCAATATGGTGATTTTGCCGTTGTGCCCGGAAACGTTGCGTTGAAGGTGGACTTGAACCCATAGGTGTTGCCAACGCGAAGATTTAGTGTGTCAAAATGGTCGATTGCAGGCAATACAATTTCCGGTGCAAACGGCAGTGACGCGATGACCGCCCAGGGTGCCAGAGTACCATCATCCGGCCCGTCGGGTATGCCGCGCCCAACGTAGCCCAAGAATTGACGTTT
The DNA here is from genome assembly GCA_021818565.1 of Planctomycetota bacterium. Lineage (GTDB taxonomy): Bacteria > Planctomycetota > Phycisphaerae > WQYP01 > WQYP01 > JAMDCX01. The sequence continues at coordinate 3,997 of JAKATV010000238.1, read as the reverse complement.
TTTGCCGCCTATTTTACGCGTCAACGGCCCGGGGCCAAGGCAGGCGGTAATACCCCAGCAATTTTCACCATATCCTTTAAAACCCAGGGGATTTTCAATGGCATATTGGCGTTGCGCGTACGTAGCGCGGCGACTGTTCTCAAAGTAATCAATGCTTTTCGACCGCATGTAAGAATCCTGGATTCCTCGGAAGTCTGTCCAGATATGTGAAAGCTGGTGGGTAAATAGCGGGCCGGAATATACAAATTCGAAATCGTATACATTTCTCCAAGTATAAGTCGAGGCCCACGCCGCATAACTTTCCTGTGCCAGAGAAAAACTCGGTGTGCCCAAAGCCAGCAGGTACAAGATTAGTGCCTCGTCATATCCTTCCCAGCGATAGGGCAGAAAACCGTTTTCCGGGGTCCAACCGTGCGTCACCGTTAAGCCGCTATTGGCCGCCCATCGCCAGTCCACGCGTTCGTAAAGTTCCTGGGATAAAGCGCGAATCTCCTTCTCTGCCGCCGCGCCTCCGGAAAAATAGGCCCCGGCCAGCAGCATTCCGGCGATCAGCAGTGCTGTATCGATGGTTGACAATTCACATTTCCATACGCGATTTCCGGTGCGCATATCAAGAAAGTGATAATAAAATCCCTTATATCCTGTGGCATCAACCTCTGTGCCCTGGGCACTTTTTTGGAAAAATCGCAGGGTGGCCAGCGTGCGCTTAATGGCCTGGCTGCGGGTGATAAAGCCTCGCTCCACACCCACCGGATATGCGGAAAGCGCCAGACCTACCGCAGCAATACTGGCGGGTGCCCCTTTTTTAACCGTATCGGCTACCAGCCCATTGAGATCATTAACCTCATGAATAAAATAGCTGAACGTTTGCCGTTGAATTTCTTCAAGTTTGTCGGTACGTGCTGGGGCCTGCCTCATGATGTAATCTCTCCGCTAAATGGTTCCGGCGTTGTCTGCAGGGTAATAGCCGCCACACTCTGTGGAGGCATGGTGAAGTTCAGATGTACAGTTCCCTGTTGACGTGTCCAAGGTTGCGCCGTGCGCATGATCTGGGAGGCCGCGTGCAATTGTTCGACTTCCCGGACACTTGGAAACTTCGGTTCGCCCATTTCCATCCAGAGTCGCTTGGCGTTCGCGTGATCCTGATCAATGCGTTCGATCCATCCAATGCGCGGAGGATCTATGCCCGCCAGCGCGACATGCACATTCTCACAATCGATCTGATGGCGGGGTAGCGCATGGTTGCACACCAGGACGGTCACCGCACCAGGTTTCCCTACCACCCACACATTAAGGGTCTGGTGCAGTCCATCCACCAGAAATTCTTCAGTGCCCAGGCGGTGCAGGAGTTCAAAGGCCCGGAAGGATGGTTTTGCAACACCTTGGAGGGTCAAGAGGCCGAAGCCTCCTTGGAATGGCCGTCCGGGGAAATAGTTTTCCTCAAATATGTCGCTGAATGTCCAGAAACTGTAGCCTTGCACTAAACCTCTGGCTTCCATCATGGTTTTGACGACCACGCAGGCGGTATACGGATCATCGTGCAGTGAATCGCGCGGATTGGAGGATGCATTCCATTCCGTGTAATAAACCGGCCGCCCCCGGGCTTTTCGGTGCGTGTCCTGGGCGCGTTGCCGCAGCAAACTGCGCTGGCTGTGTTGTAGTTGGGTCAGGGTGTCTTCCCCGATGCTGCCCAGAGCGTCGGTAGGATAATGATGCGTGCTGACAAAATCGGCGGGCAATTGATGCTGGTCACAGAAATCAAGAAATTCCGTAACCCATTGATCATTGGCGGTCGCCGGACCACCCACCCGCAACTGATCATCCACTTGCTTAATTGCCTCGACGGTATACCGATAAAGCTTAAAGTAATCAGCCTGCGTACCGGTCCAGAAGGCCGCAAGATTCGGCTCGTTCCATACCTCAAAGAACCAGGTGCGCACTTGGGCAACTCCGTAGCGCTCTACCCAGTGGGTAAAGATGTCTCTGATCAACGTGGCCCACTGCTTGTAATCCCTGGGCGGTGTGACATTGGCCTGATATTTGAAAACCACAGTGTTGCCGGAAGACAGGGCTGAAGGCATAAAACTTAATTCTACAAAAGGCTTCATGCCAATGGACAGCAGAAAATCAAGAATTTGGTCCACATTAAAAAATGAGTAGAGCAAACGCCCTTGTTCATTGACCAGCGTGCCCATGTCGTCACTTAACAGATCATGAAACCGCACGTGACCAAAACCTAATTCCTTATGGCAGCGCTGCAACTGCTTTTGCCAGTCCGCCCGCAACGCCATAGGAGCGTGGTCACTGCCGACTGTGTGTTCCCAGAAATGGGGCAATGCCCCGATGCTGTGTGAACAATCGCAACGAAAATCCACGACCGCCATCAATTGTCCTTTCGGCTTCCAACCTCCCGGACCATCCAATAAGAATCCCGGGCACCCCACACAATCACGGCAACCAAGTCCGTGTTCCAACAGGGTAGCCCTGGCCAAGTGCGGGCGGCACAACCTTAAAGACAACGATTATGCAATCCCCTTGCCACGTAAACATTTTCCAGAAGAGTTGATTTTTTCCCCGATTATTGGATGGCTTAAAAAAAACGTTGGCCAATCTGGCCGGTACGTCGGTGCCGGTGGTGTCAAGTTGTCGCGGTCGGGTTTGGTGATTGTTACTGTGGACAATTCCATTAAATAGCCGATGATGATGAGGAATTATGACCCGGGGCTGTAGCGTTCCGGTACGAAAGGATTAACAGCGGTATGAAGACAGTAGTTCACGTCACACATGAAGCAGTTCAAAAAATCGGCGGCATCGGGGCGGTGCTCCATGGCTTGTTGACCGCCAAATATTATGCGGAACATGTGGATCGCAATATTCTGGTCGGACCCTTGTTTAATACTGACGGCCCGGCTGAGTTACGACTGGGCCATGATGGCGAAGTGCTATACAGTTCCATGGACGGATTGATCCATCATCCGTTGGCCGGTGCCCTGGCGGATGTGGAGCGTAAATACCACGTGGAGTTAATATACGGGCGCAAAGCTTTTCATGACAAATTCACGGGTATAACATCGCACCCGGAAGTTCTGCTGATCAATGTAAATCATTTTGATCAGGCCCGCATTGGCATGTTTAAGTTTCATCTGTTTGAAAAGTTTGGCATTGAATCCAACCGGTATGAATATATCTGGGATTATGAGCAATATCTGCGTATCGCCGAGCCGGCCATTGACGCCCTTCTGGCCATCGGGTGCGGCAGCGTGCAGCACCCGGCAGTGATTTTTTCCCATGAATATATGGGAATGCCCACGGCGCTGGCGGCGCGCCTGAACGCCCCGGCCCAATTCCGCACGATCTTTTACGCCCATGAAGTGGCCCCGATGCGCCGGATTGTGGAATCACATCCGGGGCAGGACATCGCCTTTTATAACGCCATGCGCCAGGCCACGCGCGAAGGGCTGAACGTTAATGATGTATTTGGTTCGCAGAAATTCTTTTATAAATATCCGCTGGTGGATGCCGCTAAACATTGCGACAATATTTTCGCCGTGGGCGATTATGTTGTGGATGAATTACGATTTCTGGATTCGGCATTTAAGCATAAGAATATTGATCTGGCGTATAACGGCGTTCCGGCGTTTGAGCTATCGCTGGAAGAAAAGATGGCCTCACGCAACCGCCTGCAACATTATTGCGAAACGCTGCTGGGTTACCGGCCTGACTTTGTGCTGACGCACGTCACCCGTCTGGTATTATCCAAGGGGTTGTGGCGCGATGTGCGCGTGATGGAACATCTGGAAAAATTATTGCGGCATGAAAACCAATCCGCCATCCTGCTGGTGCTTTCCACCGAAACTTCCGGCCGGCGCACCGATGATGTACAAAATATGGAAGCCTCATACAAGTGGCCTACCGCGCACCGCGAGGGCTATCCGGACCTTACCGGAGGTGAGGCCGCATTTTATGCCGGCGTGCAGGAATTCAACGCCCGCAGTAG
>JAKATV010000240.1 GCA_021818565.1 Planctomycetota bacterium | reverse complement strand
AAGCACGGCCCCGTCTTCGACTTCAATATGTCCGGCCAGCATCACGTTGTTGGCAAAAATACATTTATTGCGGACGAAACAATCATGCGCGATATGCACATTGGCCATCAGCAGATTTCCGTTGCCGATTTCCGTTACACCGCCGCCATCTTCGGTACCGATATTCACGGTAACCAGTTCGCGGAAGCGGTTGTTATCTCCGATTAAAACCCGGCAATCGCCGCCGCGATATTTGAGATCCTGGGGAATTCCTCCAATTACGCAACCGGGGAAAAAGTGATTATTCCTGCCGGCAATCGTGTGGCCATGAATCGACGCACGGTGATGCACCACACAACCCGGGCCAAGAACAACATTTGCACCGATATAAGCAAACGGCCCGACGGTTACGTCATCAGCCAGTTGGGCTCCGGTTTCAACGACGGCCATGGGATGTATCTGCGGCATAACTTCCAACTCAAAATAAACTTAACTCAACGCGTGGCCCTTGGCCATACGACCCCGGATGTGCGCCCACCAACGTGTATCCGGCACGGCACTGCCGATCCCGGCAATGGGAAATCCAGCTTCCACGCCCGGTGGGTTTAACCCACCGGCTAACATCCTCGTTCCAAACTCCCAACTCCGGATTCTCAACTTCCAACTCCTAGCTCCTGACTTCTTACTGAATCTCACGTCTGAGACTCATCAACGAGCATAAACTTCAGCACGGCCTCTGCCGCCAACTGATCACCAACCATCGCCCGGCATTTTACATGACCGGTGCGGGCCTTAACGCGAATGGTTTCGGATTCCAGAATTAACTGGTCGCCCGGTACCACCGGGCGACGCAATTTCACTTTATCCATGGAAAGCAGCATGGGCAATTTTCCGCTGTGTTCCAGTTGCCGGGCCAGAAGCAATCCGGAAAGCTGCGCCATGGCTTCGACAATCAGTACGCCCGGCATGACCGGAGCGCCGGGATAATGCCCCTGAAAAAAGGGTTCATTCATGCTGACATTTTTTATTCCCACGGCGTGATTATTGGAATCCATTTCGATCACACGGTCCACCAGCAGCATGGGAAAACGGTGCGGCAATATGCGGGTGATCTGTTTAATATCCATCACCGGCCCGCGGATACTTAACGCGGAGTGACGCTGCGCCTGAAGCATGGACACCAATTTCCGCACCAGAGCGTGATTCAGCGAATGACCGGATTTATACGCGATAATTTTCCCGCGAATTGAGCAACCCAGCAGGTACAAATCCCCGATCATATCGAGAATTTTGTGACGCACGCATTCATCCGGGAAACGGTACTTGGTGGCGATCGGCCCGTCGTTATCGATTACCAGCACGTCGCCGGGCTGCAAGTGCAAACCCAGGCCCCGCTGGCGCAGCATGTCGGCTTCGTGTTTGAGCACAAACGTGCGGGCCGGAGCGATAACGTCCGCGAAATTATCGCCCAGCGTGTAGGAAAACAACTGATGGCCGATGGGAGTATTGGCACCATAGTCCAGGTCAAAAATCATCTGAAATTCATCACCGGCCGCGGGCGAGGCGATCAGGGTGGAGGTGCCATCCGTGACTTCTACCGGTTCGCTGATACGGAGAAATTGCTTTTCGGCGGATTGTTCAACAATGCCGGCGCTTTGCAGCGCCTGGACAAACGGCAGGCACGAGCCGTCCACGCCCGGGACTTCTCCGCCAGTAATATTAACTTCAATATTATCAATGCCCAGACCATGGATCGCGGACATGCAATGTTCAATGGTTTCAACCGAATCCGCACCGTTGCGTATGGTGCTGCGGCGGGTCCGTTTGGTAATCTGCTGGACCAGAGCGGGAATTCGCACGGGGCGATCCAGGTCACTGCGTACAAATACCACGCCATGGCCCGCCGGCGCGGGTTTGAAGGTCAGCGTCGCGGGTTCACCGGTAAAAAGCCCCCGGCCGGATACCACCGCTTCACTGACGATTGTTTTTTGTGGAGGATTCAAGCTCTGTTATCCGTTGCTCAAGCTGCTGAATCTTCTGCGCCAGCGCCGGCAGCTTGTGCAACGCGCGCAGTTCCGAAAAAAATTGTTTAGCCGGGCGGGCGGGCGCTCCGGCGACCCGTTCTCCGGCGGCCAAATCCGTCACCACAGCGGAAAATCCCGCCACCTGCGATCCGGCACCGATGGTTTGATGATCGGCCACCACCGCGCCACCACCCGCGACCAGATAGTCGCCAGCCTTAACCGATCCTCCGATACCGACATGCGCCACGAGAATCGTGTGCTTTCCAAGCCGCACATTATGGCCCACCTGCACCAAATTATCCAGTTTGCTGCCCTGGCCGATGATCGTATTAGAAAATTTGCCACGATCAACTGTGGTATTGGCACCCAGCTCGCAATCATCTTCTATGATCACACCGCCGATTTGCGGGATCTTCACATGCCGGGATTCCGCAAATCGGTATCCGAAGCCATCGGCCCCAATGACGCAGCCCGAATGCAAAATGACCCGATTGCCAAGTTGACAACCATCCCGCACCACGACCTGCGGCCAGAGGACACATTCCTGCCCGATCCGCGCCTCGCGGCCCACAAAACTCTGGGCCATCAACACGGTGTGATCACCGATGACCGCCCCCGCCTGCACCACGCAATAGGGGCCGATGCGGACACCGGTTCCCAGTGTCACGGTATCGGCAATAATGGCCGTGGCATGCACTCCAATGGGTGGAAACGGTGCGGGCGGGGCGAGTTTCCCGAGAATTTCCGCTACCGCCAAGTCCGCATCGGGTACCATAATCAGCGTTTGATCCGCGCGGCGCGGAACGGACAAGCCTTCGCGGCATACGGCTCCACCCGCCGGGCATTGGTCAAACTTTCGACCGTAGGCTGCGGTTCCAATGAAGGTCATCTGATTGGCCTGGGCCCATTCCATGGATTCCATGGAATCGAATAATTGCCCGGGCACACCTTCAATTTTCCCGCCGCACCATTCGGCTGCCTGTAGCGCTGAAAAGGGCATGGGAAGCTCCGAAACGATCCGCGGAAGATTGTCCTTACTGCGGATTGGCCTTCTGATACGCCTGATTCATAATTCGCACCAGCGCGGGCGTAATATCCACAGCGCCATCGTGATACAGCACCGCCCGATTGGCGATTTGCAGCATTAAAGCGCGCGTGCTGGTGACGTTGTAATCAAATTTATGCGTTACCAGCACCAGGTCGATGCCATGCGATTTGGCATATTGCGCGACGGCCGCGTTAACATCGCGGTAAATATCCGCGGTGAGCATGCGCTGCTTGATCTTCAGCCGATCCTGTGTGAATTGTTCAAATACCTGTAATTTCAGACTGGCTTTGAGCAATTTATTTCTCTGAGCTTTATATTCCGGCGTACCGGGCTTCAGGGCTATGACGCTTTGGGGATTCAGGGGTTCTTCAAGCTTCTGAATCGCTTTTTTTCGGGTATCCACTTCCTGTTTGAATTGCGTTAAGCGGCTTTGCATGATCTGCTGATCCGCGGATTGCTCTGTAAGTTGGGATGTTAATTTGCCCAAATCCACCACCGCAATCTTAATCGACGCCGCCTTGGCCGCAGTCGGCGACATCAGCCCGCCGGCGCACAGCGCCAGGGCAGACATAAGAATCGCAATGGCTTTAGATTTTGTAAGTGTATGATACATTTCAATTGCTCCTGCAACAACGCAACAACCGGCACCCATTGGCCGAAAGTGGAACTATAACGCCAGAACGCCAATGTATAAAGTGACCGGAGTGTTCGACCCAGTGCGTGCTTCGGGAACTTATCCGGGCCATAAGCATAAACGCAGGATGAAGTGGAAGCCTGATAACCGGCCGGGTCATCCTGAGTCGCCGGAATCTGGAACGGCGGCTAATTCCGCGAAATAAAGGGGAGTTGAGCGCATGGCCGCCCATCCCGGCCCCTGGTGGTGCAGGCAACCGGTGCATGGAACCGATGGCGGGAAGGCAAAGACGGCGATATGCTAAATATTTATGAAATTGTGGAACTGGTTAACGCGATGGGGCGTGGGGCACAATCTCGGTGCGCGGGGCGAAGCTCTGGCCGCAGAACATTTGCGACGCGAACTGGATATGAAAATTCTGGCGCGTAACGTGCATTGCCGCGGTGGTGAACTGGATATTATTGCTTTGGACGCCGATGACTTGGTGTTTGTGGAAGTGCGTACGCGCTCCAGCGAGGAATTCACCACCCCCGAGGCCACGGTGACCAAGCAAAAAAAACAGTTCCTGACTCGTGCGGCGTATCAGTTCATGCAGCGTAAAAGACTCAGCCGCTGGAACCCGCGATTTGACGTGGTGGCCATTGTCTGGCCCGAGGGCGGCAAACCCATTATCCGCCATCACCGCAACGCATTTTCCTTCCACCCCAAGCGCCGGCGGTAGTAATAGCACGGCCGTTATCAAACGCTTTGCCTGTACCGCTATCTTGCTTATCTGTAGCCGTTGGGGTTGGCTTGGAACCAGCGCCAGGCGGAATCGACAATCTGATTCAGATCGGTGATTTTGGCTTTCCAGGAAAAATCTTTGGCCATGCGATCCGGCGAGGCGAATAGCGCCGGGGGATCGCCGGGGCGGCGGGCGGTTTCACGGGTGGGTATTGTTTTGCCGGTCACTTTGCGGCAGGCTTCAATAATTTCCCGCACGCTGTATCCGCGCCCGACACCGAGGTTATAAAACAAACCGCGGCCCGGCTGCAGATTCTCCAGCAGCACCAGATGCGCATCTACAAGATCCCACACATGAATATAATCACGAATACATGTGCCGTCGGCGGTGGGGTAATCATTGCCGAATATATCCACCGCCGGGCGTTGCCCCAGCGCCACTTGCAGCACGATGGGAATTATGTGCGTTTCGGGGCGGTGGTCTTCTCCGATGCTGCCATCAAGCGCGGATCCCGCCACATTGAAATAGCGCGGGGCGGCGAAGGCCAGGCCCTCGGCATGCGCGGTATCTTTGAGGATATGTTCCACCATCAATTTGCTCTGGCCGTACGGGCTGATGGGGTTTTGCGGCAAATCTTCGGTAATGGGGACGCGCTGCGGTTCACCATAGGTGGCGCAGGTGCTGGAAAACACCAGTTTCTTAACCCCGGCCAGGTTCATGGCATCCAACATGCTGATAGTGTTGGAAACATTGTTGCGGTAATATTTTCGCGGATCCTGCACACTTTCGCCCACATACGCGCTGGCCGCAAAGTGCATAACCGCGTCAATTTTATGGGCCTGAAATATCGCTGCCAAGGCCGCCGTATGAGCACAATCCATCACCACCAGCCGGGCTTTGCTATTGACTGCGGCGCGGTGGCCCATGGTCAGATTATCGATTGCGGTGACGCTGTGGCCACGTTCAATTAGAAGTTTCACCGCATGGGAGCCGATATACCCCGCTCCACCGATAACCGCGATATTCATAAGAAGCCTTCCCGTTACAACCAAAAGCAAATAGTAGCGTAATGGTAAATGTCGGGGATGTAAAATGCGACCGCCCCCGCGGTGTCTATCCGCGGGGTCATCGCCTGATCCATGGGTTTTTCGCGAAGTAATGCCGTAAGTGTTATTTTAACAAAGGCTTAATATCCGCAGTCAGCTTGGCCGCGAGGTTCGGCGAATACCCTACGACAATGTGCCGCAAGACACCTTGTCGATCAATAACAAATTGCGTCGGGATACCGCTGATGCCGAAATTAGCGGCCATCGGACTCCAGCCGGGATGTTGGGCATCAAACAATTGCGGCCAAGCCATTTTGGGATGCGCTTTAAGGTATGCCTTCAATGCCTTGAAGCTGTTATCGTTGGAGACGCTTACAATATCCAGGCCTTTGGCATGATATTTTTTGTAAAGGCTTTCCACATGCGGGAGACTGGCGCGGCACGGCCCGCACCAGGTCGCCCAGAAATCCACCAGAACCACTTTGCCTTTCCATTGCGCAGAGTTAAACGGCTTGCCATCCACTTGTGTCCCGTTGATGACGATGGGCTTATTTTTCAAACTTGTCAGCTTGTCTTGCATGGCATCTTGCGCGTGTTGCTGCTTTTGTAATGCCAGGGCGTAAGGCCCCTTTAATTCAGTGGTGACGATTTTTTTAATGCGCGTCCCAATGGCGGGGGACACCGGTCCGGATTGCATGAATCCCAACAGCACGGCCGTCAGGTCATCATTGGTGGGATCCGCTTTGACCAATTTCTGAATTTGATCCAGAATTGCGGACTGCTTTGCGGTGCTCGTGCCGCTGCGGTGCCACTGCACTTCCAAGTCCGCGAGTTTTGCGGAAAACGCGACGCCGGCATCCGGGCTTTTTTGGCCTGCGATAATGGCATTTTTGGCGCTTTGGTCACCGAGCAAATCCATGAGCGCCAGTTCATGATATTTTACATCCCGGATCATCCCGGCGGCCTTCGGATAGGACTTCATGAAAGCGTCAAACTGATCAATGATAACCTGCATGTGCGGGAGAATTTTCGGTGCAATCTTTGCCCGCAGCGTCGGGTCGGCAATGACGTCACCTAAGCCATGAGTCCCCAGAATATCTTTCATTTTCATGCTTTGCGCGTTCATGGCATCCTGCAGCTTCTGCATGGCTTTTTCCAGCCCCTTTGAGGCGGCGGGGGCCGCTTGCCCGGTTGGGGCAGCCGCGGCGCGGTGCAGATGCGCCAAGTTGCTTAGTGTTAAAAACAACCCGCCAGCCACGGCAACCGCCGCTATGCGGGTCAACCACATTTTTTTATTT
>JAKATV010000448.1 GCA_021818565.1 Planctomycetota bacterium | reverse complement strand
CGTTTGGCGGCTGATGTCCACCCCTGCTTCAGCCATTACCTGTACAGCCCTGGGATTCAGGCCATGGGTTTGAATACCGGCCGAGTAAGCGTCAATCAGGTCGCTTTTCAAATGCCGCGCCCACCCCTCGGCCATTTGACTGCGGCACGAGTTGCCGGTGCAGAGGAATAAAATTTTCAACTTCTGATTCATGTGCGTCAAAACCTTATATATATGCCTAAACCAATATAATGGCCAAATAAAAAGCCGATTTCCTCTCTGATCCGCTAATCACAACACTTCGGGCCAAGGCGTTTATGGTCGCGCTGCAATTCCGGAACCGCCTTGAAGCAGTGCCGCAGGCAATTCATTAAACTCTGATGAAAATCATCATCCGCGGGAACAAGCTTATAATGCATCCATAAACCATCTTTACGGGCCTGCACCAAACCGGATTTTCGCAGGTAGGCCAAGTGCCGCGATATTTTCGGCTGCGACATTTCCAGCACCCGGACAATATCACACACGCACAGTTCGCCATTCAAAAGCAGATGCAGGATGCGTAACCGTGTACGGTCCGAGAACGCCCGGAACATCCGATCCGCCGAACCACCCGTAACAGATTGTTTTTTTGCCTTTACCATATACGTTGAAGCATATACGCCTGCCTGCTGTAAGTCAAATCATTTCACGCTTGCCCGCGGCAATGGGGCCTGTGACAGCTTCTGCCAGGTCTCTCGGGACCAAATCCTTAACTTTTTAGCGCAGTTGCGCATTATCCCTCTTTCCGCAATCCTATAGCCGTCCCGACGAAGTGTGTGGCAATATATCCGAACCAGCGTACCCAGACACCCCGTCCCCTTTTTGCCGCGTGTGCCTGCACCGCGCGTTTTTCGTGGAAAATCCACGGGTGCCCGGAAATACTGCCACACCTCCGACGAATAGTTCAGACCCGCTGAACAACCTCATTGACAAGTGAATAATATGCCTGCATCAATGGCCCCGCCTTAGCCATGAGGATCGCCCTATACCCGGCAGAAAATCGGCACCCGCGCCCGCACCGCGCAATCCTGAAACTACTGACCAATACTGCGCAATACTGACCAATACTGTAAAAGCACTCCTAACTCCCCGATTCTAAATGCTGTTGGCCACAGCCGCCCCAAAACATCTTGAGCATCTTGGGCAACTTCAACCAAACCCGCTAAAATCAAAGCTCCCATCAACTTGCTCAACTTGAGCACCTTGCCCCGCGAACCTGGACAACTTGGACACCTTGAAATTCGCACGGCCTTCCAACTTCTAACTCCTAGCTTCTGAATGCTGGCGGCCACAGCCGCCCACAAACCTCTTGAGCACCGCCAGCCCCGAAAACTGGCCTATAACCTGAAACCTCAGCCGCGGCAGCCCCTACTGATTATGACTGAAACTACTGAACAATTCTGATAAATACTGTAAAGGCCTTTGCGATTCCGAAGTCTGGATTGTTCGTCGCCCCTCGCCATATTGTTCCGTGATCCGTGAAATCTTGAAACCTTAACCTCCCCATTATCGAATCGCTGCTACCTTGAAGAAGCGGTCACAGGCCCTTCGCTGACGGCCGGCTTGCCGGCTGCTTTTCACAGCATGATTCTTCGCGTATAATTTCAGCCACTGAATCGCCGGAGTGGCGGAACTGGCAGACGCGCCGGACTCAAAATCCGGTTCTCGCAAGAGAGTGTGGGTTCGATTCCCTCCTCCGGCATCCGCAGGGAAACCAAAATTATTAGTGACCATTAACGGCCTGTTGAACCGCCAAGCCCACCACGAGCCTGCCCGTCTGCTGCGCCATAGCGTGCGGGCTTTCCGAGCCCCCCAATCGCAATGCGGAGGTCCGTGCGGAAATGGTTTTGGACACAATCACATCGCTCACAACAGCAGGCCTGATGGCGGCCGGTCCGTCTTTGCCGATGCCCATTCTTTGTTGGGTTTGTTGCCCATACGGAAATAAAGTTCACCACCGGCGACAATATCGGCGTGCGTAAACCAGGATCGGGTCAATTCCTTGCCATTGAGCCTGGCGGATTGGAAATACATGTTCTCATGCGAATTATTTTCCGCAATAATCGTAAACGTAGTTTTATTAGATGGGTTATGAATTTTCGCCCGGTTTACCAACGGGCTGCCGATGACATACACCCCCGTGGCCGGATTGACGGGATAGAAACCCAGAGCGGTTAAAACAAACCAACTGGAAAGCTGGCCGCAATCATCATTTCCTGGAATACCCGTCGGAGTGTTGTTGTAAAGAGTCGCCACTTTGCGAGTCCAATATTGTGTCTTCCATGCGGCACCAGCAAAGGGATATAGATATGGAATATGATTGCTCGGCTCATTACCCTGTGCATCCTGTCCCACCATACCACTGATATCCGGCGGAGAACTGTAGACCATAGATGATGTTGTAAACAACGTATCCAACTTTTGTACAAAAGGTGCGTCGCCGCCAAAAAGATCAATCAGTCCCTGTACGTCATGCATAACATTGAAAGTCGCCTGCCACGCGTCGGATTCGGTGTAATCCGACAGGTAGTCCTCATCCGGGCGAAATGGTATCTGCCATTCGCCATCGGCGGCTTTTCCACGCATAAAGCCAGTTTTGGAATCAAAAAGATTTTTATAGCTTTGGCCTAGCCTATAAAATATTTCTGCATCTGCTTGCTTGCCCAGCAAATCCGCCATTGCTCCCACGCACCAATAGCAATAAGCAAGGTCCAATGTCCATGAAACTGATTTGTTATTTGGCGCGGTGGGAACATATCCGTATTTCCTGAATTCCGCCTGAACCTTTCTGCGGTTAATACCCCCGACACCTTTTTCGACTGGACCGACAAGGGCAGTATCTCGCATGGCCGCATAAACCGCTTCTATTTCATAGCCCCGGAAATGGCGAGTGTAGGCACCAACAATCATAGCAACAGCAAAAAAACCCGTCATAGCATACTTCTCATTACCCCACAGAGGCCACACTGGCAGGGAGTGTTGATTTAATTGCCGGTAGCCTGCCAGAAGAGTGTTAATGATGCTGTTGGTGCGGTGTGGTTGCACAAGTGATAGCAAGGGAAACTGGGCACGAAAAATATCCCAGATGGAAAGAGTCGTGTAATTTGTGATGCCAGTATTACGGTGATTCCTCCGATCCAGTCCGCGGTAAGCCTTGTCAATGTCGTTAAACGTCGTCGGGGCCACCATGCCGTGATAGGCGGCGGTATAAAAGGTCGCCGTAATTTCCTTATTTGGAAATTTGGCCTCCACGGTCGCCAGCGCTTTATTCCACACCTTTTCGGCCTGCTGATGCACGGCATCGAAATTCCAGTGCGGAATTTCTGCTGCCAGATTTTTCCTTGCTCCGGCGATGCCGGTTCCGGAAATGCCCACCCGGATTAGAAGAGGCTGGTCCGCTTCCGAGTCTGTAAATATGGCCTTAATCCGAGTTCCAGTGAATTTCTTATGGCGACTGTCAACGAGATTGCCGTCCATCATCACTTCCACTTTCTGAAATGGCCTTGAAAATTGTATGACAAAATACACTTCTAAATGACGAGCAGGACCTCGACTAAAACGTTGGCCTGTGATGGTTGTCGGATTAATAAAATTTAATTCTGCATGATACACGGTTGAATTCAGACCATGTTCCAAATCCAAAATTACGCCGTGCGCTCTCTTATTTCCGATGGCCGGAAAGGTATACCGATGCATACCGCATCGCGTTGTGGCTGTGAATTCCGCTACGACCTGCGGTGTTTGCAGATACACACTGTAATAGCCGGCGCGGGCGGTTTCCTGCTGATGTGAAAAACTGGAACAATACCCTTTGGCACGGCCGCGCGAAACCCATCCGGAATCCACCCCTAATGCCGCAATCTGATCCTCATGCTGTTTACCGGGGGCTAACGCTTCCCAACTCCAGTTGCGGCCTTGCACCACCGGCATCAACAGAATATCGCCCAGTTCAGCGCCACCAGTCCCGGAAATGTGCGTATGACTGAATCCAAGGACAACATTATCAGCGTAATGGTAGCCGCCACAATGATTCCAATTATAAAGATTCATACCGTTACCCGCCCAGTCCGCCTCCGGAGGTCCTGCGGTATCTGGGCTGAGCTGTACCAGTCCAAGCGGCACTGTCGCACCCGGAAAAACGTTTCCGTTCCAACCGGTGCCAATAATCGGTTGCACTAGGCGTTGGGATAATGTGCGTCGGTAAAGGTTCTGTGGAGCGAAAGTCCGATAAACCACCGCTTGGGCGGCAGAACCATGCGCAAGTGAACCAACCCCAGCGGCGGCAGCAGCCGCTGCAAACGCTCTTAGGAACTTACGACGGCACAGGTTGTTGGAACAGACATATTCAGCTATGTTCCTATTACTCGAAGTCAATCTGGGTACTCCGTTTCAATCAAATTTTCCCTTTACACTTCGCTCACCGTACTGCTCTGCCCTGAAAAATCGCCAAACATTCGCAGCAGCGAAACAATATGGCCTTTTTTTCATCCTGCGCTGGTGAGGCTTGGGCATCATGGGAGACTATTCTGGAATAACATATTGTGGTCCGGTGGATAGTTGGAGCCTTAGCCCAATGGCACCGGCCGTCACGGCCGTGCGTTTACTGTCCAGATAATTGACCACACGATAAGACCCCGACGGCACCGGCAGCGTTATCACACTGCGTGCCGGCTTCGGTTTGACTACACTCCAAGCCACCCAGCGTCGCTGCTTACCGCGTGTGAACACCAGTATAAAATCATTCGGATTTTTCATATCCAGGCGTCTGTCAAACTGGAAACCGCTTAGCAGGTGGGTCAGCGTACGACACGCGAAAAATGCCGGCTTCGGCGTGTATACCCAGTGCCGATGGGGATGATATTTGTATTTGACCATTCCAAAGTGACCTTCCTGCGGCTTGGGGTTATTGCCGTCATTGCGCCAGTCGTACCAGATGGAAATCGGAATATGACACATAAGATTGGTCAAAAACTCCCGCGCGAGATATTTTCCCTGACGGGCGGCATTGCCTTTCATCCACACCGTGGAGTACCCCCACTCGCTGGAGATGATGGGAATGTGTCGGGTGGGGGGGGCATAGGTGGCGATCAGTTTGCGCAGTCGTGTATACCCGGAAATCACGGTTTCGGGAACCGTCCGGCGATAGGGGTGCACGCTCACGGCATTCCAATATTTTAGAGTGCCAGCCTGAAAACATTTCTGCAGAAAACCCAAGTCGATTCCCACGGCGGCCGGTCCGATGTACAGTTCACGCGGCATTACGGCACGTATCGTCTTGCCTACGGCTAAGGCCAGTTTGGCATATGATGGGCCAGGGCCTGGCAGCACTACCTGAAAAGTTTGATTGGAACTATCGATCATCCGAAGCAAAAAGCTATGATTCCCGCCGGCTTTAACTTTGTATCGCATCTCGTCGAACCTGTTGAGGGAAACATGCCCAAGGGCTTCCACGTAATTTCCACCGCTGAAAAAGTCATACGCAAGAATTCCGACCGGCGTACCGTCGTCGGTGCCCACCTTGAAGCTCCCTTTGGCACCAGGGAATTCCGGTCCGTTGCTGAAAACCCATCGGCGGCGCATTGTAAAGAGCCTTAAATTCCTCCACTTTGAAGTATTCTTACGAGCACTGGGCTGGGTCTTGATGGAAACGCTGGAAAATTCCACCTTGCCGGAACTATGATTCGTCTTCTCCACGCCGAAGCCAAGATGGGTGATCGGCCAATGAATAACTCCGTCCTTGGCACCACCCCAGTGTGATGCTAGATCGGCAAGGTCAACCCGGAATGTGTGCCAATGCTTCCCCCGCCCCCCTTCATAATAATTCGTTTGCCAATAGCTTCCGTTTGGTTCATTCCACATCTCCCAGACGATGCCTTGCCCCGCAAAGTGCCGCATTGCCGCAGCCACCCATCGGGTAAACGCGCGCTGACTGGTGGGCGTGGTCGGGGGCCGGCCATGATTGTAAAGTGGGTTGCCATAGTCCAGAATTAGTAACGCCCGCATGCGGTAGTGGCGCAGGGCCGCAAGGAGGCGATCATAACCGGAAAAATTATAATGGCCTCGTGTCCGCTCAGTACGGGACCATCTGAAATCCATGCGTACCCACTTGAGTCCCGTTGCGGCCAGCATTCTCATTTCGCCGCGCTGGGGCCTGGTAAAATGAATATTGACCCCCAAGCCGGCGGGGACATCTGGCCCTGGCAGATGGCTCGTGTTACGAATGGACGCGGGCATATCCCGGCCATGGGCCGTTACCTGCTTTGATGTAAAACCAAGTGGTACCGCCGCCGCAATCAGCATTACCACACCGAGGCCCCCGGCCCGTTGGAAGAGCTTTGCCATGGAAATCCCAATCAAAAAGTAACTGTGTCCCTTACCTGCTGAAAAAACAGACCATTCCCGTATTGCCATGGTTCATGCGTAATAGGGCCAAGTCGCTATTTCCGGGCGGGCCTCACCGGCTTCCACCATGCGTTCAATCAGCCGTTCACGCAGATGCGTGGTAATTTCACGCATGGATCGATGATGGCCGACAAAATTCAGCAGGACGTTATCGTCCGGCCATCGTGCGTCCAAGCGGCCTATCATGTTGACCAATTGGTTGGGATCGGCCCGATTATTGTAAAGCTGGTAATCCTGATAATGCAGGCTGCCGGGGTCACGGTTCGGGATGGCCTGTGGAGCCAGCGCCATGTAGGTCCATTCCGGCGTGCGCAGAGCCCGACCAACTTGTGATTCACTGATTTGTATAAACACCTCGTTACGCCATCCC
>JAKATV010000142.1 GCA_021818565.1 Planctomycetota bacterium | reverse complement strand
GGTACGCACCGCGTATTGCACCCGACGCCAGAATCGCGGACTCCAGTATTTCACTGGCTTTCGCAACCCGCTGTTGGTGATACATGCCGCGGCACCGGCCTGCGAACCGATCGGGCAAATGGTCGCGCCGGCCACGCCGGCGGCCTTCATCGCGGTAAGATCGCGCTTAATGCCGTACCGGCTGATGGTAAGGCCCATCCAATGCCACCATACGTACAAACGATGCCGCGCCGGCGGCGATTGAAACTGTTGCGCCAGCGTAAGCGGTGCCGCGGCAAGAGCGGTAGGCAAGGTGCTACACGAGAGAATCAGTGTTGTAACGATTAATACGCTTGGCGCTAGGCCGGCGCGAAGGGCGCGTTTGAACGTTGATCGCATGGGCATCCTCACCAAAGAATCGCAATTTTTGCCTGCATGAATTATTTGCATCAGCGAAAAGATAAGCCAGATCGCCAGCTTTGCCAAGCGAGCTTAAAGACGCGCCGCTCGTTGCGGCTTACATTAAATCAACCCGATGGCTTAGCCCGGCTTCGTCCATGGCCAGGTAGGATTATCGCTTTGGGGCGGTTCCCGACAAAAACAGGCGCGCCCATGCGTATTATTTTTGCGCCTTTTAGTTGACGCCGGGGCGTTGTGATGGTACAAAAACGGTTGATTTTCGACAGGGTGGCGGTTGAGCTATGGCAGGAGTTGACGTGATTTCTACAACACAACGGCCCGTTCTTATGGTTTCCAAGGCTCAAGCAACTGTGTCCGCCGGCGCTGGTCGGTGGACCAATGCCGCGCGGGTTGTTGGTCTGGCCGCTGCTTTTGCGGCCAGCGCCGCATTAACTGGTTGCGGTGCATCGCCATCGCATCAGGCGGATGTGCAGGCTCAGGCGGCATCAACCAAAGCCTCCATGCTTCTTGCGGAAGCAGGCCGGTATCACTCCAAGGCCCATTTTCCGGTTTCCATCAGTGCGCCATTAAACGCTGCACAATTGATGGCCGCGCAGGATGCAGCGAAAAGTAATCCCGGTGTTTATCTTCAGCCGCCATCGGTCACCCGTGATTTGCGCCATGCATACGCCACGCTCTCCAGTGCGCTGGGGAATTCTGATTTGAATTTTCAGGTCAAAGGTCTGCTTGAAATGCAGCGTGGAATGGTCAATTTGGCCGCCGCGCAAGTCCATACCGATCAATTATCCAACGCCCTGATGGCCCTGCAGAATCAGGTTTTATCTGTGGACGTCGCAGCCACACAGGTGGGTCATTTCGCCGGGAAAATGGCGTTCTTGAAAAAACAGCATGATCTTTATCTGCATTTATATGATCAGGAACTGCAACATGCCCAACACATGCAACGCTCGGCGGAACATGCCGTGGCCGCGGCACAAAAGAAAGCCGCTGCGGTAAGCCATGTATTGGCGCACTATCAGGGAATCGCCAGGGCTTTGGATATAAAGGGTATGGCCCTGCAAACCGAAGGCGAAGTAACTGTTACGCCCGCTACGCTGGCAGATTTCAAACGCGGAGCCGGTTATCTGGATCGCGCTGCCGCCGCCAATCAGCGCGTTAATGTCTTGGAAGCTCATTATCAACTGGCAACCATTGCGTTGAATTCAGCCAAACTTCAACAATCAAGATGGGCCGATCAGGTTTCAGCCCTTCGGCAAGCTCAAAAATCCGCTGCGGAATTAGCCCAAAGCGATAGCGCTCAAATTGCCGCGCTCAAGGCTGGCGTCACCGTGCTGATTGACGGTGCCAATGGCAGCTCTCCAACGTCTGCCGCCGGACGCGCCGCCGCCATTAATGAACTCATTAAAACCATTAATAAGCAGGCCACCATCGCCGCGAAACATACCGACGCTGCTTCCATTGATCTCATGGCCGCCCTTAATGAACAGCGCCGCTCCATGGCTTATGCCCAAAGCCTGATCGCCTCCGGCTTTAAGCCGGGTGATCCACTGGTTGTCGCCAACCAGAGCCGCGGCCCGGAATGTGTCTTGGAAGTGTATCGTGCCGCTGCCGCCCTGAAAGCGGGGCAAATTGCCGCCATGCGGATGTACGCCGCGCAGCTTCAGCAAGGGGCTGCGAAAGCTGGTAAGCAGATTTTCTCTCTGGTAAGTGAAAATTCACCCTTGCAGGCGCCACCCGCCGGAGCGGTGGAAAATTTCCGGAAGCAGGCCATGGTGGAATTCAACGTTCACGCCGCCGGTTCGCTGAAACAGGCGCAGTCCACATATCCCATGGGATCTTCACCGCTTCAATGGATCGTCCCGGCCATGATGTATAACGTGGATCTGTCGGTTGCCGGCATTTCCAATAATCCATCGGTCCGTGCCGCCGCAATCAAGGCCGCTGCCGCCAGCGCGCAGGCCGCTCTGAAGGTAAATCCATCATTGAATCTGCCGCTGCCGAAACAATAAAACCAAATGGTATACTTGGCAGCTTTAAATAAATTGAATTTTGGATTTATTGTCTGAAGTCTGAAGTCTCATTTCCCCTGCTGTCGGTTTTTTACCCCGGAAGCACTGTTGTCTCGGTACGGGATTTCATTTCATAGCGTATGCCGCGCCAGGTAATAATTCTGCCAAATGCGGCCCCTATTAAAAACATCGCATTTACGCCATGCACCGCCGGCATTCCCCATGTGAACCAGAATCCGACCTGATTGATCGCTGCGGTATGATCGGGCAAGAGCCGCCGCGCCGCTTGCAGTACCTTCCATCCGCGAAAAATCGACAGGCCGTACAATCCCAAAAATGCCACCATCGGAATAATGCACCATCTCGATCCCATGACCGCCAGAACAATCGCGGCAATGGGAGCCGATACCAGCGCGGAAATATAAAGTGCTGCTCCGATCAGCCCGGTCAGCCAAAGTCGCCCCGCGCACACCCGCGTTATCCGATACTGCCGCACCGCAAACTCCCATGCTTTGGGCCAGTCAAAGGTCGCCTGGGATGCCACAATGCACTGCGGCACAAAATGAATTTTTGTATGGGCATTTTTTTTGACGCACCAGGTTAATACATAATCATCACTTAATGCTCCCTGCCAGGCATCATGCACGCCAAATCCAAAAAAATCCCTCCGTCGAATCGCCATCGATCCGCCCCAGGCCACCGTGCGGCGGTAGGGGCCTAATAGCGTTCCGACCATGGCGTTAAGCACACAGATAATGGCGTTGGCTGGATGAGCGTTGCTTGGCACATAAAACCGATAGCCGGTGGTAGCGCCAATATGGTGCGAATTCAACATGGAAACCAGTGCATGCAGCCAGTTGGGGGCGGGATGGGCATCGGCATCCATGAATGCCAGGAAAATATCGTCTGAAGTTGTTCTCTCTACTGCGGCTAGCTGGTTATGCACCTTCTGCCCGCGCGAAGTGGCGGCTCCAGACACGACCAGCTCAATGCGTTTGGCAGGCTTATTTGCCTGCACAGAGCTAATCAGGGCGCATACCGGATCATCCGCCGATTCCACGGCAAAAATAACTCGATAATGGGGATAATCCTGATTTAACAGCGCTGCGATATTCTCTTGCGTGTTGGCATCGACGCCTTTTATCGGCGCAATCACCGCCACCATGGGAAACTTGGTGGCCAGCGGCTGCTCCACCACGCGCGGCATCCGCAAATTGAAAAACTGCGCCACCCGCGCCGCCCATGCGGCAATCAGCAATGCGCTTCCCCAAAGCAGTGCAAAGAAAACCGTATACCAATGTGCAAAAAACAGTTGGATCATCGCGGGGGCATCATACCCGATTATTGAGCTAATTGCGTTTTCACCGCATGAACAAGAATTGCCGATTCCGGCTTAATCGGCGATCTGCCTCAGATTTCATCGCTGCCGCCAGCGCGTTTGCCTGCAAGCCCCGCAATACCCGCCGCCGCCAAAATCACCGCCGTCAACGCAGTTGCCGCTTGTTTTACCGCAAACTGTTTCATGTTGCTGCTCCAATCAGAACGCCAATTCCCCTTCAGATGATCTATCCCGACCTGCCGCGGATATCACACCGGCTTGGGAAACCGATACTCCGCAATATGATGATAATGCTGCCCCGGATGCAGAATAATCGATGGAAAGTGGCCATGATGCACCGCATTGGGAAAATGCTGCGTTTCCAGGCACAGCCCGCCATGTTTCTCATACGCGCCGCCAACGCCCGTAACGCTTCCATCCAGAAAATTTCCGGTGTAAAGCTGCACGCCCGGCTGAGTTGTCCATACTTCCATGGCCCGGCCCGATGTCGCTTCGGTCAGCCGCGCTGCGGGGTGCAATGGATCATCTCCGGTCCGCAGGACATAATTGTGATCATACCCACCGGGCACCTGCGCAATTCGAGTGCCAATAGCAGTCGGATGCGTAAAGTCCATCGGCGTTTCGTGTACCGAAAGAATTTCACCGGTCGGAATCAGGGACGCATCCACGGGCGTGTAATGATCCGCGTGAATGGTCAGTTCATGATCCAGAATATTGCCATTACCCGCGCCATGAAAATTAAAATAGGCGTGATTGGTAAGATTGACCGGTGTAGGATAATCCGTACGGGCTTCCATAATCAGGCGAATGGTATGATTGTCCGGCATCAGATAGATGGCTTTGAAATCCACCGTGCCGGGATACCCCTCTTCCATGTCCGGGCTGTGATAGGTAAATTCCACCGCCGGCACGCCATTGACTTTTGTCTGCTGAGATTTCCAGACTCTCCGGCCCAGTCCAACCTTGCCGCCATGCAGGCTGTGTCCGCTATTATTGGGATGTAATTGATACTCTTTTTTATTCAACCGAAACCGGGCATTAGCAATACGATTGGCCACACGACCCACCACGCAACCCAGCGATGGATGCGCGCCTAGATACGGCCCAAGATTCGCGAACCCCAGCGTAACATCAGCCGTGTCACCCTTGCGATCTGGCGTGTGCAATTCTGTGATTGTTGCGCCGTAGGAGCAAACTTTAAGCGTCAGCCCGGCGGGGCTGCTTAGAGTGAAAATATCCACCGGTTGCGCTTCTTTGGTGTGTCCGAATATTTCATGCGTAATGTTCATGGGCATAATTCTACTCCGCCGCGCCCAACTTGGCTATTGCGCGATGAATTTCCGCTCAGGACGGTACCAATGACCGATTCCGCAACCCCCCGGCGGTTAGCCACGCTCCGGCCCAACAAAGCGCGTCAGCCAGGCGGACACCGCGCCATCCAAGCCGCATTGACCCAAGAAACCAAACAAATACCTCGCTTCACGCTCGATCCCTAGTGTAGTGTCCCGTAAATAGCTTGACATATTGAGAAGCCCCGGTATGATGTGGGCATGTCAAATCACGCAGCAAAATCACTTGTTCTCGACGCTAACCAGCAACGACGGCTGGAATTCCTGAAAACCAGCGGCAAAACCCCTCAGAAGATAGCATTGCGGGCAAAGTTAGTACTGCTGGCCTCTCAGGGAAAGTCCAATAGCGCTATTGCCAGAACATTGGATGTCAGTCGTCCCACCGTTCTGCTATGGCGTGCGCGTTTCAGGCATTCAGGAGTGCCCGGAATTATGAAAGATGCACCACGGCCTGGCCGGAAAAAGGCCTTATCGCCGGAAAAAATACAAACAGTGGTGGAAGCCACGTTACATGGCAAGCCGGAAGGCCAGACGCATTGGAGCGTTCGCACGATGGCCAGGGCACAGGGAATCTCGCGAATGGCGGTGCAGCGTATCTGGAAGCTCCACGGACTCCAGCCGCACCGTGTCAAAACATTCAAGCTTTCCAACGACAAACGTTTTGTGGAAAAACTACGGGATGTCGTGGGGCTGTACATGAACCCACCGGAGAAAGCCTTGGTACTGTCGGTGGATGAAAAGAGCCAGATTCAAGCCTTGGATCGCACCCAACCTGGTCTGCCGATGAAGAAGGGCCGCTGCGGCACGATGACACACGATTACAAACGACACGGCACGACGACCTTATTCGCGGCCTTGAACATGCTGGATGGAAAAGTGTTGGGGGAATGTCTTCCACGGCACCGCTCCAAGGAGTTTCTGCGGTTCATGGGGACCATCGATAAAAACACGCCCCCCGGCTTGGACTTGCACTTGATCGTGGATAATTATTCCACGCATAAAAGCCCCATGGTCAAACGTTGGATGAAACGGCACCCTCGATTTCACCTGCACTTCATCCCCACGAGTTCCTCGTGGCTGAACATGGTGGAGCGGTGGTTCCGCAATATCACGGACCAAGCGATCCGTCGCGGCGTCTTTACCAGCGTGCCTGCCCTTATCAAGGCCATTGAGGAATATCTCGCAGCGCACAATGAAAACCCGAAAATATTTACTTGGACCAAGGATGCCGATACGATTCTCGCCAAGGTCGCCAAGTGTAAAGAAGCCTTAGGGACACAACACTAGGTTCTCGTTGTTCGTTGTTCGTTGTTTTTAATCATTGATCATTGATGGCCGAGGCCCTCTCTCCCGCTCTCGCCAGATTGCGTCGCCGCCTATATAATATCCCTATGAAAGTCAGCCTGTTTGTTACTTGTCTTACCGATCTGTTCGCACCTGATGTGGGCATGGCGGTCGTCAAAACCCTCGAGCATTTCGGTTGCAGCGTGGATTTCCCAATCGCCCAGACCTGCTGCGGGCAGCCCGCGTTTAATAACGGATTTCCCGCGGAGGCCCGCGCACTGGCCGTGAAAATGATTGATGTGTTTCATGATGCGGATTACATCGTCACGCCATCGGGGTCGTGCTGTGCCATGATCCGGGATCATTACATTGAATTATTTCATGATGATCCGGATCAGCGGAAACTCGCGGAAGATTTCGTCGAGA
>JAKATV010000250.1 GCA_021818565.1 Planctomycetota bacterium | reverse complement strand
GGGGCCCATGGGGCGGCAGATGTGGTTGCGGGAAATAAGCCGGGAGGCCTTGAAGCGATTGGCCCATGCGTTTGGCGTACCCGAAGCGCTGTTGAGTAAAGATGCCACCTACGCCAACATGCAGGCGAGTTTAACGCTTTACGCCCGGCAAACCATTTTGCCGCGGGTGCTGATTCTCGAGCAGAAGCTCAATGAAATGCTCACGCCGTTGTATGGCGATCGGCTTTTTCTGGCGGCGGAACATCCGGTGCCGGCGGATGAAGCGTTTGAATTGGAAAAAGCGCAAATTGCGATTCGCGCGGGGGTGTTGAGCAAATCGGAAATTCGTCGGGCCATGGGCTTTTCCGATATTTCGCCGGAAGAATTCAGCAATAATCCCGCCATTGCCGCGGATGCAATTACGGCAACCCCGGCAGATCAGGCAATGGGAACGCAATAATTAATATTGCGGGTTTTCGTATGTGCATCCCTTACGATGCTGCCGGCAGCAAACCGGAGAGTCTGAGGCACAGAAACAATACGTCGGAAAAAAGTCCGCCCAGAAATGATTTACACCCTCCCAACAGGAGTTGATGATGGCAATGTTGCGCAAAGCATTTGAAGGACAGCTCATTGAAGTTCAACCGGGCCGCCGGGAAATTGTGGCGTGCATTTCCACCTCCGCCGTGGATCGGGATGGAGATGTGGTATTGCCGGAGGGGCTGCTGCGGAAAAATTATGCCGGTTTGACCGTGTTTTATAACCATGACACCGCGTTGCCGCTGGGAGCTGCGCAATGGGTCAAGAAAAGCGGTGATCGGGTTTTAGCGAAATACCGGTGCACAGATAAAACACAATTTGGCCGGGACATGTTCGCATTGGCCCAAGATGGCATATTAAACAGTTACAGCGTGGGCTTTTTGCCGGGAGAATTTTCCAATCCAACCCCGGAAGAAATCGCCCGGAGACCGGAGATGAAAAAAGCGCGGCGCGTTTATCGCCAATGGGAACTGCTGGAATTCAGCCTGGTGGGAATCCCGGCGAATCCGGAGGCGACCATGCTGGCGATCAGCAAGAAGGTGGCACCGGAAACGTGGGCGATTCTGCAACGATCAACGCCCGGCGCAGCGAGGTTACGGGTTACAGGGGACAGGTTACAGGAACTTCCAACTCCGGGCATATCGGATCGGAACACATCAAAAACCATTCGCCTGCTTAGCCGCGGGGAAATTGCCTGGCATATCGCCCAGCAACTGCGGGCGGTGAATACAGAAAACATAGTGAATGCCGCATTTGACCGCCAGGCGGGAATTGTGCGGTAGTTGTCTTTCGTTATAAATCGCTCGGGACGCGTACTTTCAGGGCTGCGATGAAATAGCCGTGACAAGATTATCGCAGATGTCGTGCACAACCCGCCTGGTGTAACTTTTGCCGAGCTTGGGATACCAGTCCCAGACAGGCTCCCCGGGGTTGCTTTTTCATTATGAGCAGGCTAGTCTGGCTAGAATCATAATGAAAGGAGAATGATGACCATGCGCACAATCGGCATCTACGAAGCGAAAAACAAACTTTCAAAGATTCTCGAACAGGTGGAGGCCGGTGAGGTCATCGCTCTGTCGCGCCATGGCAAACAAGTGGCACTGCTTACCCCCATGCACCCCGTGACCCCACATGTTGGCAGCGTCATTGCACGGTTGCGCAAATTGCGATCCGGATCGCGACTCGCCGGATTGAAAATCAAGGACCTCCGTGATGCGGGCCGACCATGAGCTGGATCGCCGATTGTTCCGTGGCCATGGCCTGGTGTTTTGAAGATGAAGTAACACCGCGTACGGAATCTTTATTGGATCGCACGCGAACCGAGGGCTTGATCCTGCCGGGGCACTGGCCGCTGGAGGTTACCAACGTATTGCGCAGTGCCGCTCGCAAAGGCCGTCTGACCGAAACGCAGGCGTTGCAGCGGGCGGCGATTCTGATGTCCCTTCCCATTCAGTACGATTCGCTGACGCATATTGTTGCATTCACCAGCACTTACCGTCTGGCGGCACGATACAAGCTGACCATGTATGATGCCGCCTACCTGGAACTGGCGATACGTATTGGTGCCTCGTTGGCAACCAACGACCAGGATCTGGCTCATGCAGCGGATCAATGCGGCGTGGATCTATTGTAGTGTGGAAAAATCCGGGATACTTGGAGATTGAGGATATCGACGGGGAATGGCCTTATATTTTCGGCCAAACTCAACCGGAGCTTCGCATGTGATTTGGAATCCCAGAGCAGGCAGGCATGCCAGGCGGGAATTGTGCGGTAGGACACATGCGGCCAGAAAAGTCATCCATCGCTTCCGCGCGAGCAGCAATTTATAACAATTTATACTGCATTATAATGGTGTATAGAGGAAAACTTGTATACAAATCTTACGCGGAACGACTTTTAAGCTTTCCCCCCATCGGGGCCTTGTCGGAATCAGATTCAGCGCAAGCCCTTGAGGAGCCAACTCGCGCCGCCGGGATACTGTTCGATGCGGCCGCCATGAGAGAGGTTTTTCGACTGACAAAGGGATACCCTTATTTCGTGCAGGAGTGGGGGTATCAAATATGGAAAGCCGCCTCCAAAAGCCCAATCACCAAGAGTATTGTTGACGCCGCAACGCCAGCGGCCATTCCACGTTTGGAAGAGAATTTTTTTCGCGTTCGCTTCGACAGACTTACTCCCAGCGAAAAGAATTTTCTTCGAGCGATGGCCGATTCAGGCCCGAGATTTGCGCGGACGGGTGACATTGCCGAGAAGCTCAATCTTAAAATAAACCGCCTCGGTCCAGTGCGCGCCAGCCTGATAAAGAAGGGGATGATTTACAGCCCCGCGCATGGGGATTTGGCGTTTACGGTGCCGCTGTTCGACGAATTCATGAAGCGGGCCATGAATCCGGATGGGCCCATAAACCAAGGATAATGGCAGGCAGATTTGCAAAACAGGAATTAAATCCTATAATACAAAACATGCTCAAGCGTGCCATAAAACCGCTGCTTTTACAATGTCTTACGGAATATCCGGCGGTGGCGCTGCTGGGATCGCGGCAATGTGGCAAAACCACGCTGGCACGATCTTTGGGCGGAGAATACTTTGATCTGGAGCAGGAAACTGATCGACTGCGACTAGATTTGCAATTCAACGGCCTTATTTCAGGCCGCCACTTGGTGGTTCTGGATGAAGCGCAGGCGTGGCCGGAAATATTTCCGCGTTTGCGCGGTGCCATTGATCACCAGCGTGACCGCAACGGGCGGTTTCTTTTGCTGGGGTCAGTGTCCCCGGCTCTGATGGTTAATGTGTCGGAATCTTTGGCCGGTCGATTGGCATTACTGGAACTAACACCCTTTATCTGGTCGGAGGCCGCCTCAACGCAGGCTAAGGATAAACTCTGGCTCTATGGCGGATATCCCAACGGCGGATTTTTACAGGCGGCCCGTTATCCACAATGGCAAAAGGATTATCTCACGCTGCTTACGCAGCGCGACTTGCCCAATTGGGGGCTGCCCGCCGCGCCGGCAACAACCATGCGTTTGCTGCGCATGCTGGGGGCGGCGCACGGGCAGGTTTGGAATCCCTCACGCATGGGCCAAAGTATGGCCCTGGATTACAAAACGGTCAACAGCTATATGGGTTATCTCACGGGTGCATTTATGCTGCGCATGCTGGAGCCATTTCAGAGCAACATCCGCAAGCGTCTGGTAAAAAGTCCAAAAATGTATTGGCGTGACACGGGGTTATTGCATGCGCTATTAAACACTCCCGATGCCGCATCGCTTATTGCCCAGCCATGGGTGGGGGCAAGCTGGGAAGGTTTTGTCATTGAACAATTGCTGGCGGAACTCTCGGCCCGTGGCCGGCATTTTCAACCGTATTGGTTCCGCAGCAGTGACGGCTATGAAATTGATCTGGTGCTGGAAATGGACGGTGAAAAGTGGGCGTTTGAAATCAAGCTCACCACCGCCCCGGGCATTGCCGATATGCAACGGTTGGATAAGGCGGCAGATTTAATCGGGGCTTCGCGACGATTTTTAATTTCCCAGTCCAGCGACGCTGTGGGCGATGAACATCGCGCCGCGTGCAACCTGGATTGGCTGATCGAGCATATCATTTGATCCATGCGTTTCCGTTGTGGCCTTTGTTGCGCGTACGACCCCGGAGCCGTATCTGCCGCCGAACGCGGGGACGCGCCGGATTGTCAGCGACAGGCAAATCCCGAAGAATGGGAGACTACTTTGATGTTGATGCGCGTTTATTCCACGACACCATGAGCTTCGCTACTGTTGGGATTCCCGCGGCATCCTGACCGGTATACGCTTCGTGAATCATATACGCTCCGAGCATGTCCCAGCTTTTGAAGTAGCCGCCATTCTGACCCGCACCTGTATTTGGGTTATAGGTCTCGTGCATTCCGCCGGTGGCCTTAATATCACGTAACAACGTGGTGACTGTGTTGCGTGCCAAAAGTCGGGCTTGCGTGTTGTAGCCGTAATTCATCAGACCGTGCATAACCATGTAATCGGTAACAATCCAGATCGGTCCCTGCCAGTAGCCGTGAACCGGGTGGTAACTGGGGCTTCTCGGAGCCAGGCTGCGTATGCCATAA
The DNA here is from genome assembly GCA_021818565.1 of Planctomycetota bacterium. Lineage (GTDB taxonomy): Bacteria > Planctomycetota > Phycisphaerae > WQYP01 > WQYP01 > JAMDCX01. The sequence goes on along the minus strand of JAKATV010000250.1, from coordinate 2,219 downwards.
TTTGTCCAGAACTCGCGCGGATTAAGCGCATAACGGGTAATAAGAATCTGTGCCTGTCGTCTGGTGGCCACATGGGCCCACAGCGGCACCAGATTGGTCCATTCCGGCACGCGGATAAATGCGCCGGTGCGGCTGTTGCGATTGTAAAATGTGCCGGCGCTGGCATCCCACAGCCTTTTTTGAATCAGGCGTTTGAGTTTCGCGGCGCGTTGCTGGTAGAGCCGAACATCGGCGGGTTTTCCCAATAGGCTCGCCAGATCAGCCATAGCAAGATATTCGCGGTAAATATAACAAGCCAAGTCCACCCCTTCGGTGCGGTCGGCCGGTACACTGAGGACCGCCGGGCTGTTGTCCGTGCCGCTTTCCACCCCGTCAAACCACGTGAAAAGCCCATCGGGGGACCGCCGGGCGTGTCGCCAATACCACAACGTATCAGCAAGCCGCGGATAATATGATTTCAGCCAAGAGGCACTGTGCAATGTTAAGCTCGCGCGCAGGGCCATCTGCGCGAGGAAGGGCTTACACATCTCCGGCAGTGCGAAGAAATGATGTCCAGCTACTTCGCGCGGGGTATAACCTCGGTAGGAATCATCATGGTCGGTAAAGTGAAGAAAATCTTCCACCGAACCGGCGAGGCTGTTGCCGCGATGGGCATAGCTTAACGCAATACCCATAAAATACGTGTCCCAGTCAAAGAGCTGGTAGTACATGGCACCGGGAATAAGATAGGCATGATGCAATCGCCCGTTGGGTTGTCGGACGATCTGCCGCCACCATCCGGCCTTGGCCATCGCCTGCCGCAACCGCTGTTGCAGTGCATAAGCGGTCAACCGCCCGGCGGGAATACTGGCGGGATTATTTCCAGCAGACTGAATCGGTCCAGCAGCGCAGGCAAGGGCGTTTCGTCCGGCCAAAACGCCGACCACGACGGATATTATGACCAGTCTCACTAAGCCTTGATTGAATTGTTGTCTCACGGAATTCTCCGAAACAGAAACGGGTCGCGTGCTTTTTCCTTTACCAGTTCCCTGCCAAGACCTTTCGGCCTGCCAGATTCACAACGCGCCTGACCATGGACTAAAGTATACCCGCCGGAGAAAAGCAAAGATATTCCTACGGAAAAATTGGGAATAAAATTTCAGGCAACCGTTCACGGCCCTGAGGGAAGTGGCGAGGGGATAATTGCATGTATGCTTATGTTTTAATTTCAGTCTCGGCACGCCGGGATGGAAAACCATCGCCGGGTCGGATTACCGGATTATCTGGTTCCCGATAAGAATGTGCGTATCCGGCATCAGGACAAGTGGCGTCGGGGCGTATGCCTTTCGCTTTACAAGCTTTACAATAAGCTCTGGCCCTGGCGAACAGCCGACTCTGATGGAGAACTCGGCGAAGAGTCAAAACGTATGGACAGACTTTAAGGGAAATAAGCAATGCGAAAAGCCAGTATTTTTACGATATTTCTGATTGTGTTTGTGGACTTGGTGGGATTTGGGATTGTGCTGCCGAACTTGCAGTTATATGGCCAGCAGTTTGGTATCCGTAATTATTTTTATCTGACACTCATTGGTGCGACCTATTCATTTTTTCAATTTCTGTTCGCGCCGATTCTGGGGCGGTGGTCGGATCATATTGGCCGGCGGCCCGTGCTGATTGTCAGTCAGATCGGGACGATTGTGGGCTTTTTCATGCTGTTTTTCGCCAATTTTTTTCAGGGGCATGTCCTGGGTATTGTGCTGATTTTCGCTTCACGAATTCTTGATGGCATCAGCGGAGGCAATATTTCCACCGCCAATGCCTATATCGCGGATATCACCACGCCGGAAAATCGGGCCAAGGGCCTGGGCGCACTGGGAGCGGCATTCGGGCTGGGATTTATTTTCGGGCCCATTATCGGCGGTATGGTGTCGCATTTTCTGGGATTGCAATATGTACCACTGGTGGCGGCGGCTTTTTCCTTGACCGCGTTGATCCTGACATTTACACAACTGGCGGAATCACGCACACCCAATAATCAACGCAATGATGCCGCCGCCCGGCGCTTCAGCTTTCGCGGGCTGGAGCATTCACTGGTGCGGCCCATTATCGGGCCGCTGATCCTGTTATTTTTTGTCAACGGTTTTGCTTTTGCCGGCATGGAACAGACACTTAGTCTACTGATTCAACATCGCAATTACCCCATAACCGTCCATGCGATGCTTAAGGCCCGTGGCACAAAT
>JAKATV010000090.1 GCA_021818565.1 Planctomycetota bacterium | reverse complement strand
ATGTGTGATCGCTGCGATGCTGGCGGTACTGATGTTTTTGGGATTAAAAGTATTTCCCTATTATCAGAACTTTATTCAGCGGTGGATGACCCCCAGCCGGGAGCACATCTTCTACGGCATGTACAAATTTCATATGCCGCTGATTACGAGAGTGATTCTGTATTGCGGTGCGCGTACTCCGATCTTTGCGGCCTTGATTGGGACCCTTGTAGTGTTGATGTTGGGATTCTGGCTGATATTCCGCAGACGCCCGGTGATGTTGCACGTGCAGGACTGGGTGGCTTTGCACATCCCGGTGTTGGGGCCAACGTTGCGGGCGGGGTTTGTGGCCCGCTGGTGTGATGCGTTGCGCATTGGCGTGGTAAGCGGCCTGGATTTGCCGCAGGCCGTCGAACTGGCCAATTCCGTTACTGGTTCGCCCGCTTTAACCGCCGATGGTGTGCAGATGAATCAGGCGATGTCGCGAGGGCTGCCGCTGAATCAGATTACCCCCGGACAGATGTTGCCGGCCTCGGTTGCCGCGACGATTCAAAGCGGCATTGCGGGGAATAATTTGCCGGAAACATTAACCGTGCTGTCAGAAGCTTATACCCGTGAGGCCCAAACGCGAATGAGCATTGCTCCGGCGGTGGTGACGCCTGTGTCACTGCTGCTGATCGGAGTGGTGGTCTTTCTAGTCATATACTCCATGGAACAGCCGTTTGCGTACCTTCTGCGCGGCTTGGCCGGTCCGGGATAAGCGCAACGGGAATAGTTTCCTCTAATGCCTGACAAGGTGTGTATGCTTAAAAACTTGAGAATCCGGATGGCTCGACGGCGCATCGCCCGCCGGCAGCGCCAGCGCGGCGTTCTGGAATTTCTCGGAACTTGGCTGCCGGTGTGGTGTTTTACCGCGGTATTGCTGTTTTTGGTCAGTGGATTGGGTGACGTGCTCCTGCTGATGATTCCGGTTTGGGTCATCGGGAGATATTTTATAGCCCGGCGACGCAGTGACATTGTTATTCAGAAAATTTACAGCATTATTCGCCTGAATCATCAACTGCCTGAAAATTTACTGTCTGCGGCAAATTGCGACGCGGGGGCCGTAGGAGTGCGGCTCCATATCTTATCCGAGTTATTGCGACAGGGGCTGCCCCTTGCGGAAGCATTGCGCCTGGCACTGCCGGAATTACCAGCCGCCGACTGTGCGTCAATTGACGAAGCCGATAGATCCGGCCGCCTGCGGCAGGAACTTGAGCGATTAAACGCCCGAGGGAAGCGGTGGCCTTTCACCAGTGAGTTGGACGGGAGCTATTGGTTCTATGTTATTGCAACGTTCGGCTTTTTCATCTTCGCAGCCGCGGGATTCGCAAACTTAGTGGCACCGAAGTTGCGGAAAATGTTCCACGCGTATGGAATTCCTTTTGAGAATCAGTGGTTATCGCAAGTGATTTTTAGGGTGCCAAAGTGGTGGTGGATGCCCATATTGGCCTTCGTGGCTGTGGTTGCCGTCGGTGCGGCCGGCGCGGCGCTTCGCCGGCTGGTCATGCCGTTTTTCCGCACGGGAACGGTGACCATTTATATTCGCGACAGGGTCGCATGGTGGTTGCCAATCCTGGGACCCCTGATTCGTTGGCGAGCCTGGTCCGATGGTACGCGGATACTGGCTCAAGGCATCGCCGCGGGTCAGCCGCTGCCTGAGGTTTCGCAATCCGCTGCCATGGCTGTTTGCAGCCGGGTTGCGCGGCGGCGATTCCGGCAATGGCGCGAAAGAATGTTGGCGGGAATGCCGGCGGATTCCGCAGCAAGAAAATCCGGCCTGCCGCGAATAATATGCCGCGCATTAGCCCAACCGTTGGGCTCCACAGGTTCGGCATTGAGGCTGGTGGCGGGCTATTACGATCTCAAATATCGCCGCAGGGTGGAAATCATTCGCGCCGTGAGTATTCCTCTGGCGGTGCTGTGCATGGGAACGCTGGTTCTGATGGTGTGTTTGGCGCTGTATGTTCCCTACGTTGAATTGCTGCAGGTTATCGGCGGAGGTGGTGGATGATGGCTCGCCGACGCGGCTTTTTTATGTTCGATCTGACGCTTGCTATTGCGCTGCTTTTGGTGCTGGCGTCGGCATTCGTGCATGTGGTGTGGCTGTATAACCGGGACTGCTCGCGCTTGGCGGCGATTCGTAATGCGGCCCGCAATGAGCAGACCATGCTGTATCGTGCCACGATGCAGCCGCGGGAGGTCGCTGCCAAACCATGGGTCATCGGGCCGGCCAAAATGCCGAGACGCGGCAGTCAGACGTTGCCCGGCGGCAGCCACTGGGTTGCCATTCATGTTGCTGACCATTCCGCCGGGCAGACGCTGTATGCGTTGGCACCGGCAGCGCGGGCAAAACCCACGGGAGGCAAAAAATGAAACTAAAAATGCCTGCAAGGACTGGCCGTTGCAAAGGGGGATTTACCCTCATGGAGTGCATGGTAATGCTGCCGGTCATGGCTGTTTTTTTAATGATGGCCGGGCAATTTTTTGTGGTGTGCCTCCACACCTTCAGCAAGGCTGATATGCGGGCCGCGCATTTGTCGCAGCGCGGGCAACTGATGCGTGAACTGCGGCAGGATATCACCACCGCACCGGATGTGCAGTTGCAGGGATCGCATGGTTTGATCTGCCGATATGGAAAACAGCAGGAGATTCTCTGGCTGGCGAATTCCAATGGCACCGTGGCGCGGATTTGGCAAAACGGGAAAGTTTCTCCGCCGCCGCAATATTGGCCCGCCTTGTTGCCCGACTTGCATTTTGCACAATTCAGTCCCGGCTATCTATCCGTCTCCTGGATGCGGGGAAAAAAACAGGTGACACAAACATTCGTATCCTTGCCGGCTGCAATTCATGCCGGAAAGCATGGTGAGCTATGAATCATAACTTTCTATCCCATGCGCGTAAGGTCACGCCCCGCCGGCGCCCCCGCGGTTTTGCCATCATTACCGTGGTGGCGATGATGGCTCTGGCTGTGGCGTGTTTTGTGGTGGTGGGTGAGGTGTTTTCCTATCAACTAAAGCTTACAAATCACACTATCGCACGGCTCCAAATGGATCTTCTGCTCAATGCCGGCGAAGCCTGCGCAATAAATGAACTGGCCGATGGGAAAGCTCTGGCAGGTCCATGGACTGTGCCGTTGCCGGAGGCACTGCTAAAAAAAGGGGGGCGGCTTGTGCTTACCGAGCGCCGACAGGGAGAAAACATCATATTGTTTACGGTGCAGGCGACGTTTGCCGGCCTGCACAGTCGGCGATTGCTGGCGTTCCAGCAAATTGCAGGGCATTGGCGATTAACCGAAGTAACCATTCCCGGATCGCTCTTTGGACAAGCGAGTTTTCAAGATCATCACGCAGTCGTATCAGCCAATCGCAAACGCGCGAAGCTATTGAATTAACCATCACTGGAACACCCAGAGAAACTCCCAGTTACTCAATGCCAGTGCTGGGGAAATTGGTGCCGATTCGCCAAGGATTGCTCCCGATAAGGCCCAGCCGACTACAGGGCTAACGAATCATTCCATCATGAACTCCTTTGAGTTCATAAGACACAAATGGTTTCACTGGCGCACCTCCCCAGCACAGCAATAAAATCTGTGGATCGTCGCCCAGTTGCCGGACCGGGCAGGCAAGGGTATACTCAATGTATCGACATTGCGATGGGTAATTGCTTATCGGAGGATTACGTATGGCGATCACAGCGACAATAAAAAAATGGGGAAACAGCCGTTCACTGCGGATTCCAAAATCCGTAGCCGATCAAATGGGCTTGGAGCTTGGTTCTCAGGTTACGCTTACGCCCGGTCGCAAGGGGTTGATCATTCAGAAAAAGCGTCAGCGGCGGGTTTACAAGCTCTCCTCATTACTCCGGCGTTGTACCACCGCTAATCCCCATCGCCAGCAAATCACCGGGAGCGTCGGGCGAGAGATTCTCTAAGAGACGATGCGCTATGGCCAGACACATCTATTTTCCGGAACGCGGGGATTTTGTACACCTTAACTTTTCTCCATCAGCTCGACGAGAGTTGGCGGATCGGCATTACGCCCTGGTCTTATCCACGGCATCATTTTCCAAAAAAACAGACTTCGCCCTGGTTTGTCCTGTCAGCTCAAACACGGCACCATGGCCCTTTGACGTTGCGGTTCCAGCGGGAATCCTTCCAGAAAAGGCGGGAAAAAATATTAACAGCGTCGTCCTGACTGATCAGGTCAAAAGTATTGATTTCCGAGAGCGCGAATGCGAATTTGTCGCCAAAGCCACCGAAGAGATTCTTGATGAGGTCCTCGGCAAGGTAAGGGCAATTATCGATTCCGACGATCCTGTCGCCGAGCTTGACAGTTGAACACTCTTCGCCAAGACGGGTTACCGCACGTTGTTGTCATCCACCATTATCGACAATAGCACCATCAAAAAAGCGATACGTCTGATTTATGTCACGAACGCCACGGGCCGCTGCGGGCAGCGTTGTTTACGATGCCTTGAACCGCGGTAAATGGTCCCTGTGAAGGTGCTCCGCAAGTAAGGGGATTTCCAGGACGTGACATTCCAACACGCCCCCATCATTGGATGGCTTACGCGCGTGGCCATTCCTGGATCGGTCTTCGGGGCAGCCACGTTCCGGTGGCCGGCATAGGCTCATTATTTTGATTGTATCGAATCTCTGGGGAGTTTACCGTGGCATTAAAGTCATTAACCCGGTGCCTCGAGTGCCATTATTTTTACGGTTTTCAGTTGACGGCGGGGCGTAGTGGTGGTACAAAAACGTGTGATTTTCGACAGGGTGGCGGTTGAGCTATGGCAGGAGTTGACGTGATTTCTACAACACAACGGCCCGTTCTTATGATTTCTCAGGCAGGTACTACGGATATTGTCGGTGCGGGGCGATGGACCGGCGTAGTGCGGGCCATTGGTTTAGCGGCCGCGTTTGCGGTAACTTCCGCCTTAACTGGTTGCGGCGCTTCGCCATCCCATCAGGCTGACGTGCAGGCACAGGCGGCCTCAGCCAAGGCCTCCGCGCTGTTAGCGGAGGCGGGCCGGTATCACGCCAAGGCGCATTTTCCGGTATCAATCAGCGCGCCGTTAAGCTCGGCCCAGTTGGTCTCCGCACGGGACGCTGCCAAAAGTAATCCCGGTGCTTATCTCGAACCGCCCTCGGTCAGCCGTGATTTGCGTCATGCCTACGCTACGCTTTCCAGCGCCCTGGGCAATTCTGATCTGAATTTCCAGGTTAAGGGTTTACTTGAAATGCAACGCGGGCTGGTCAACTTGGCCGCGGCGCAAGTGCATGCGGACCAATTATCCGTAGCGTTAATGGCCTTGCAGGATCAGGTGTTATCCCTGGATTCCGGAGCAACCGAGGTAGGACATTTCGCCGCGAAAATGGCATTTTTAAAAAAGCAGCATGATCTGTATCTGCACCTGTATGATAAGGCCTTTCGCAAGGCCCGGCATATGGAAAAATCCGCGAAACTTGCGGTAGCTGCGGCTCAAAAGAAAGCAAAATCTATTCGCGGGGTCTTAACGCACTACCAGGGAATTGCCAAACGTTTGGATCTTCGCGGTATGGCTTTGCAGACCAGGGGCGAAGTGACCGTTACACCCGCTACCTTGGTGGATTTTAAGCGGGGAGCGGGATATCTGGATCGGGCTGCGGCAGCCAATCAGAAGGCCAATGTGCTGCAAGCTCAATATCAGCTTGCAACGCTGGCTTTTCATTCGGCGAAACTTCAACAAATCCGTTGGGCGGATCAGGTTGCCGCCTTGCGGCAGGCGCAAAAGTCCGCGGCGGAATTAGCTCAAAGCGATACGGCTCAAATTACCGCGCTTAAGGCGGGCGTTACCATTCTCATTGACGGTGCCGACGGCAGTTCTCCAACGTCCGCCGCCGGACGGGCTGCCGGCATTAACGCGCTAATTAAAACCATTAATAAACAGGCGGCGGTCGCGGCGAAATATACGGCCGCGGCTTCAAGTGATCTTATGAACGCCCTGAATGAACAGCGCCGCTCCATCGCGTACGCCCAAAGTCTGGTCACTGCGGGATTTAAGCCGGCCGATCCACTGGTGGTCGCCAATCAGAGCCGCGCTCCGGAGTGCGTGCTGGAGGTATACCGTGCGGCCGCCGCCCTAAAAGCGGGACAGATTGCCGCCATGCGAATGTACGCAGCGCAACTGCAGGCCGGGGCCGCTAAGGCCGGCAAACAGATTTTTTCTCTGGTAAGTGAAAAGTCACCGTTGCAAGAACCTTCAGCCGGTGTGGTGGAAAATTTCCGCAAGCAGGCGATGGTGGAATTTAATGTCCATGCCGCCGGAGCGCTTAAACAAGCTCAATCTTCTTATCCGATTCAGGCTTCACCGCTGCCCTGGATTGTCCCGGCGATGATGTACAATGTGGATTTATCCGTGGCGGGTATTTCTAATAATCCATCCGTTCGTGCCGCCGCCCTGAAAGCCGCCGCCGCCAGTGCCATGGCCGCAGAAAAGGTAAATTCATCGCTGAATTTGCCCCTGCCGAAACATTGATGCACAATCCTTCGACCACCGCCCGTTAGCCTGACGCGGCAGCGTCACGGTTTGATGCGGGCTGGTGCCATGTAAAATATTTGCGTCGCAAGTTGGCACGCGCCGGGCCCATCCTGGCGAATTGCCAGGTGTCGTGTTGTTAGACCCTGTTCCGCAGTCAACTCAACGCTGCCGCATTGAGCTACGGGGCTTCGTTGCTGTTGGAGGGTGAAAGCACGATGGTCTGGGTGCGGGATTTCATTTTATAGCGTATGCCGCGCCAGGTAATAACCCTGCCGAACGCCGCTGCCAGCAGAAACAGCGCAT
>JAKATV010000462.1 GCA_021818565.1 Planctomycetota bacterium | reverse complement strand
GTAACCCATACCGGCGGAGGATTAGCCGGCAATTCCACCGCCAATGATCACAATCAGACGGTGACCTTAACTACCGGCGGCCAGAGTTATGTGCTGACCCGCACCGTCTATGACCGCGCGGACAGAGCAACCCAAAGCATCGGCGACAATACCGCCGTGAGCATCACCGCCTATGATGGGGCCAACCGACCGATTCTGACCACTGATGCCTTGAACAACACAACAGCTATCCAATATGACGGCAATTCCAATCCCACGCAGATAACCCGCACGGAATATGCCACAATCACCGCCCCGGCCACGGCCACGGAAGTGTTCCAGTCGGCGACATTCTATGATGGCCTCAATAAACCCATCGCCGCAGCGATGCAAGGGGCCGATGGCAGCTTTACCACCGACTTAACGCAAATTGCCTATAACGCGCAGGGGTCTCAAGCCGCCACAATCTTTACGCTCACCGGCTACGACAGCCGAGGAAATAAGACCGTTACGGTAGATGCCAAAGGCAATTCAACGCTGCAAATATTCGATGGTGCCTCGCGCCCGCTTGAATCGCAACAGCTATTACGGCAGAATGGTTTAGGTAATCAAGGCCCCGCCCAGAACGCCACTTTCCAGTCCGCCGGACGGGGTTTGGTGAGAACGCAAATGCTGTACGACGGAAATTCACGCATGTTCCAGCTTATTGATGACCGCGGGGCGACCACGGACTATACCTTTGACACTCTGGACCGGCAGGTGGCGCTTGCCTATGCCGACGGGTCCACCAATACCAACGTCTACAACACCGCCTCCAATGTTGTCACGTATATTGATGAGAACGGCTCAATATTCACCAACACTTGGGACTGTCTGGGAAGAAAGACCAATGCGAGCATCAGCCCCAGCCCGACCAATGGCCTCGGCGGCACGACCAGCCAGGCTTTCCAGTATGACGGTTTGAACCGCAACACATTCGCACGGGATACCGTCGGAACCACCAACGCCGATGTGACACTGGCCTATGATTCATTAAGCAGAACGCTCGAAGACGCGCAAACGTATGGTGGTAACACCCGCTATGTAACCAACACAGCCTTTGCTTCCACACCAGCGACACAATTTGAATATCCCAATAATCGGCTGGTGAATTCCAGTTATGATGTGCTGTACCGCCGGAAGCAGATTATTGAGCAATCAACAAGTGCGGTGATTGCAGCGTGGCAATTCTACGGGCCAAGCCGGATTGCCGAAGTGGTGTTAGGCAATGGCCTGGCTTGCACGTATTTGAATAATGCCCGCACCAATTCCGCAGTGCAATCGCCGACACCGGTCAATCCCCCTTGGGGCGATTATTCCAGCGACCGGCTGGGCTACGACGGCGCCGGAAGAAACATCACGAAGAGGTATTTAAGCAGCGCGCTCAACGCCCAAAATGGTTACGCGAATACTGTAGCCACCGTTGGTAACTCTACCGCGTATGACAGAACGGGAAACAAGTTCTACGAACATACCTTGCAGATGCAAGGAAGAGACACCTTATATCAGCCTGTGGACAGCAACGGCAACATCGCTTCACCGGTGCCGGGTTATGATTCCATCAACCGGTTGCTGCAATATCAGAGAGGCACATTAAGCAGCACCGGCGGCTACCAGCTTGCCGGGGGCGGCAGCATCGCTACGGCGATCACGTTGCCCAATACGGATCAGAGCCGCAACTACACGCTGGACGGTCTGGGCAACTGGAAAACGGGCGAGTTTACGCCCGTGGGTGGCAATTTCACCACCGACCGGAGAAATCACAATTATGTTAACGAGATTACCCAACGGACATTGGCCGGCGGTAGCCCGGTTGTGTTCCAATACGATGGCAATGCCGGAGCCAGCAATGGCAATCTGAAAAATGACGGAACCCTGATTTACGCCTATGACGCCTTCAACAGATTGATCCAGGTCAACCGTGTATCGGACGGCCTTATTATTGCGACATATTTATACGATGCCATGAATCGGCGGGTGCGCAAAACAATCTTGAACGGTGGCGTCACCGGCAACATCCCCAACGGCACAACCGACTATATCTGGCTTGGCAGCCAGGTAATGGAGGAACGCAATCCGTTCGGTGGCAGCGGTTCCACCGATACACCGATCCGGCAATATATTTGGGGAACGTATATCGACGAATGCGTGCAGTTGACCACGCTGGCCACCCTTGGCCCGCAATCACTGCCCGCCGGCGCGTATTACCTCTTACAGGATTTGCTTTACCGCGCGGTAGCATTGACCAATGCATCTGGCGCGATTGCCGAAGCATATGACACCGACGCCTACGGAAATACGATCATTATCACCGCGCCGGATTCTACCGGGAATTGGGGGAGTGACTCGGCGGTGCAGTCGGATTACGGTGCCAATGAAATCATTTATTGCGGATACCGGTACGATCCGGAGACACAACTGTATTATGTGCGGAATCGCACATATTCGCCATTCCTCGGCCGCTGGATACAACGCGATCCCATTGGTTACGCCGGTGGGATTAATTTATATGAGTATGTCGCAGCGCGGGTGGCGGCGGCGCTGGATCCGGAGGGGTTGGCCAATTTCCCGCTGCCTCCGTTCACATTGCCCATCCCACCGCGGGCGCTTTTCTGGACATGGACACCACCTCCGCTCCCTCTTTACCAGCAGTATCAGCAGGACCAGGCATTGGCGAATTACTGGTTTGACCAGTCCTTGAAACTTTCATCGATCTATCCCGGTTACGCCAACGCCCTACAGCAATGGTCAAAATACCAGAAGGCGTCCAATAACCTCCTTGGTCAGATGTCTAATCAATTGGAACAGGGACTCGGGGGGCAATGCCCGGTCCCGCCGGGCGGAAGCGGTCCAAATTGGGATGTGATTGCGAATTGGACCCAGGGCATCGGACTTGGCCTAACATTCTTGAATGTGGACTTGGAGATATTGGTTCCGTTGGCGCTGCCGTTGGCGCTTTGAGAGGAGTATCCCGCGATGAACAATCCATTTGGCCAAACAGGGCTGGCTGTCGCTGTAATTTCCTTAGCGGTATCTTCCGGGCTTGGAGCATTGGCCGCCGGCGCACCTACCGGTGCGGGCACCGCCCTCAATGCCCGCTCCACAGAGCCGGGGATGATGTATCTCAAACGCGGAATCTCGTTGGAACAACAGGCACATTACTCCCTGTCGCGCCGGTATCTGCAAGGCGCGGCCCGGCTGGGGAACGTGTCGGCGATGGACAAGTTGGCGGCCGATTACGCCGAGGGGGAGGGCGTTCTCATCAGTTTACGGAAGTCGATCGCATGGTCTCGTAAGGCGGCGGCCACCGGGGATATTGGCGCGATGCTCAAGCTCGGCAAGTTTTATGAGGGTGGATGCGGTGTTAAACGAAATCGTAAGACGGCAGCCGAATGGTATGCACACGCAGCCACACTGGGCAGCCTAGACGCCCTTCGGAGGCTCGGTCTTCTCTGGAAATCAAAACGGTTTGCCCTCTCAGCTAAAGAGGGAGCTCTGCAATGGGTACGGAAAGAGGCGAAGGCCGGAAAAGGGCCCGCAATGGTAGCGGCGGGATGGCTCCGCCAGCACGGCTGCATGGAGCCAGTGGACTACCACCGAGCGATGGTGTGGTACCGCAAGGCTGCCGCCGCAGGTGACGGGAACGCGATGAGCAGGATCGGTTGGCTTTATCGCGAAGGCTGGGGTGTGAAGAAGGACGCGAAAGTAGCGATTTCCTGGTTTCATCGTGCGGCGGCCACAGGCACACCGATTGCAGAGGAATACATGGGCAACCTTTATATGCTGGCCGCCTTCGCAGCCCGCAATCCCGAGCAATCGAAGGCATGGTTACTCCAACCGCTTATAAACCACGATCTCACTATATCACCTGGCAGCAATTACAAAAACGCGAAGCTATGGCTGCGTAGAGCAGCCGATCAGGGCGACGTAGAGGCAATGGCATCCATCGCGTTGATTGATCAACTTGGTGGCACTTTAGGGGAAAAGAAAAATCTCGCGGGCGCAACTAGGTGGCTGATTAGGGCAGCCCTTGCTGGCTCCTCGTCGGCCATCCCGAGCTTGGCGTCGCTTTTGAACGTATCACCGGTACCGGTGAAATGACGCGGTGGCCCGGCACTTGCCCGCACCAAGTTTTCCGTCATCGCTCAGGAGGTTAACGGATATGTTGCACAAATTGCCGATTAGTGGCTCGTGTGACGGCGGGGTTGCGGCGGGCGCAGGAGCTACTATTAAAAGTTGTGGACGGGAGAAAAGAGGCGGCGTAACCTAAAAGGTGTTTTAGGGTATTTTCAATGTTCTTTTTTAGGAGTACGCCACCATGGGTAACAGTATGACAGAAACGATGAAATTTCCAAGCACGGTGTGCAGCGACGCACTGACAGAGGTGCTGCGGGACGGAGCACAGCGTTTGCTGGCCGAGGCGGTGCGAATCGAAGCCGAAGCGTGGGTTGCAGCGCGTGCCGATCAGGTAGATGCCCAAGGCCATCGCCAGGTGGTTCGCAATGGCTATCTGCCGGAACGGAAGGTCATGACCGGCATTGGGATGTTACCGATTCGTCAGCCCCGAATAGAAGATCGCCGTCCAGCGGATCAGCGGGAAACGTTTGATCGCAAGATATTGCCCCCGTACCTGCGACGGACGCAAAGCTTGGATGAAGCGATTCCGTGGATGTATCTCTACGGAATAAGCACTAATGACATGGGCGAGCCGCTGGAATCATTGCTGGGGCCACTGGCCAAGGGCGTATCACCTTCCACGGTATCCCGGCTGGTCGAATCCTGGCAGAAGCAATACGTTCATTGGAATAAGCGTTCGCTGGCGGACAAGCAGTACGTGTATATCTGGGCGGACGGCATTTATTTCAATATTCGTATGGAGGAAAACCGGGCGTGCATTCTGGTGCTCCTGGGAGCTACGGAAACCGGCGAAAAAGAAATCCTGGCGATTGCCGATGGCTACCGGGAAAGCGAGCAATCATGGACCAACGTATTACTGGATGTGAAAAGCCGGGGATTGACCACCGCTGCAAAACTGGCCATCGGTGATGGAGCATTGGGATTCTGGACGGCGTTGGAGAAAATCTATCCCGACACACGCCAGCAGCGGTGTTGGGTACATAAGGCAGCCAATGTCGTAAGTAAGCTTCCCGATCGGCTGGGCAAAGAGGCCAACCATAAATTGCGGCAGATTTGGATGGCCCAGACGAAAGCCGATGCCAACAAGGCGTTTGATCTATTCATCGAAACCTACCAGGATAAATATTCCTCCGCCGTTGAGTGCCTGAAGAAAGATCGGGAAAGGCTGCTGACGTTTTACGATTTTCCGGCTAAACACTGGACGCACATTCGCACGTCCAATCCGATTGAGAGCATGTTCTCGACGGTAAGACTGCGGCACAACAAGACACGAAACAACGCCAGCCGTGCGGCATGCCTGGCGATGGTTTACAAGCTCGGCCAGAGCGCCCAGAGAAACTTCCAGCGACTCAACGGGGCCGAGCAGATAAAGGATATTATCGTCGGGATTATTTACGAGGACGGTATCAAAAAATCAGCCGCCTGAAAATCTTCTGTCCACAACATTTGACAGTAGCTCTGCCAACGTTACTGTCATACTGTTACTCATGGTGGCGTACTCCTGAAAAAGAATTATGGTGAAACATCTTATTTAGGTTACGCCGCCTTTTTTATTCCGTTCACAACTTTTAATAGTAGCCCGGGAGAAAAGGCGCGATTATTGGAGGGACGTTACGCGGATTGTCCGCGCGTGGTGCTGGTATGCGACAACCTCAATACGCATACCAAGGGCGCTTTTTACGAGGTGTTCGATCCCGAGCGTGCCCGGCGGCTGGTGGGCCGCCTGGAGTTTCGCCATACCCCCAAGCACGGCAGTTGGCTGAACATCGCGGAAAATGAACTCAGTTCTCTCACACGCCAATGTGTTGCCGGAAGGCGGTTGGGTGACCTTGAGACCCTGCGTCGGGAAACGGCCGCGTGGTCGTCGGATGTCAATGCACAACAAAAAGGCGTCCAATGGCACATGCAGATAGCAGACGCCCGCAGAAAGCTCATCAGCGTCTATCCTAACCCAACCTTCGCACTTCGGCACTAAAAAAGGCTCTGGCGCTCAACCAGGGGGAAAAGTCTGTACCATAAACGCATGGTCCACTTAGTGGCTTGGTCCCTCCTGATGCGGTGCCTGGGCCGCTTTGGCATCGGGGTAAATCTTCGGTGGCGGCTGTTGCGGAAGCTCCAGGCCCAGCTTGGTTAACAGTAACTGCTGCTCCGGTGCCGGTTCGGTATAACGCGGCATCACCAGGCATCTTCCGTCATTGACCGGAAGATGCACATCGATCATCTTTATCCCCGCAAGTTGCTCCAGTACCGCGCGAGGCGTCAGACCCGCAGCGTGTTGCCGCGTACGCATCTGTAAGGTGGCCATGAGTGCATAGCCCATGAAGGCCACAAAGATATGGGCCTCTACGCGCGACTGAACCTGATGATGAATAGGCCGAATATTCAAGTCGCTCTTGAGGCATTTGAAGGCAGCCTCTATTTGGGTCAGTTGGGTATATCTCTGCCAGAGCACTTCGGGATTCTCGGCCTTTAAACTGGTACGCAGAAGATAATGGCCATCAAGCCTCTCCGCCTCCTTGAACTTCTCAACGTGTAAACGGTAGTGGAATGTTTCCTTCGTTACCGACTCGTGGGCTTGGGGAATAGTAATGGATACCAGAGCCGCAGCACGTCCGGCTTCGTGCCGCAACACGCCCATGCGTTGCAATAACTGATCACGCTTAGGCAGGCTTCTACGCAGGGCCAATAGTCCTTGAAATAGGCGTCTTAATTT
>JAKATV010000211.1 GCA_021818565.1 Planctomycetota bacterium | reverse complement strand
ATTATTTCAGGACGGGTTTCTTATGACATACGCAACTATTGGGGATACTACCGATTCCAGATATTGCGCAACCGCAAATTGGTGCCGTGGGCTGCTGGTGATTTTATTCCTTGCGGCCCTGCCGGGTCTGTTGTGCGCGGCTCCAGCAAGAAACAATTTTCTCGCCGGGGCTGATGTTTCGTATTTCGGCTATATTGAATCTCATGGCGGCGTTTACCGGTATAACCACAAGCCGGTTGGATTGATTCGCGCCTTTAAGCAAACGGGCTGTAATTGTCTGCGATTGCGACTGTGGCATCGGGCCACATCGGTAGAACGCCGGAAATGGGGTAAATTGGGAACGCTGAACAACATGGCGTATACGTTACCGCTGGCGCAGAAAATTAAGAAAGCCGGATTTTATTTTATTCTGGACATGCACTTTTCGGATACATGGGCCGATCCCGGTCATCAACTTACCCCCGCCGCCTGGCGGAAGCTGCCGCTGCCTCAATTGCGTCTGCGACTGCGTGCGTATTGCCAACGCGTGATGACCACACTGCAGAAAGCCCACGCAATGCCGAATCTGGTACTGGTCGGCAATGAGATTAATAATGGTATGCTTTGGCCGCAGGGAAAACTCTGGGTAAACCATCAAGCGCGGTGGAATCGCCTGGCGTCGCTGCTGAATGCCGCGATAGCCGGTGTTTACGCGGGCAGCGGATCGCATAAACCCAAGATCATGATCCAAGTAGGCGATTTCTCGTATGCTCCTGAATTTTACCAACAACTCGTTGCGCACGGTGTACATTTTGATGTCATCGGGTATGACTATTATCCGTATTGGGGCGGCGCGCTAAGAAATTTAAGATCGCGGCTTGTGAAACTTGCCGATCTTGTGCACAAACCGATTATCGTTGCGGAAACCGCTTATCCGTGGATTAACGACGCACACAATGCCAATTGGAAATCCAAACCGGGAATGCAATTTCCGTTCACACCCGCAGGACAGGCGCAGTACGCACAGGCGGTAATAAAAATAGTTAAAACCCTGCCTGACCATCTGGGGCGGGGCGTCTGGTGGTGGGGAGCGGAATATAATCCGGATCAGAATACGTTTGCCCATAATCCATGGTCGTATCGATCCTTATTCGACCGCCACGGAAATGCGTTGCCGGCAATGCGCGTTTTGGGGGCGGCAGCGCATGGCAATGGAGATTAAAAATCCACGATATGGATGTTTGAACGGGTATTTCAGAAGGCTTTTTTGCATGTATAAATGTTTGCGCACAGTGGCAGCGGGGTTTGCCGTGATGATGGCGGTTTGCGGCTTATCCCGCGGCATTAACGCCGCGGTTTTAAGCATAATCATTCCGCAAGCCGGCGCGCCGGCGGCTTGTCCGCTCTTCATGGGCACCGCGCGCAATCCGGATGGCGCGGTCTTGTCGATTAATCGACAATGCATTGAACTTAATGGCAAACCATGGATCCCCGTGGCAGGTGAATTTCATTATGTCCGATATCCGCGGCGGGATTGGCTGACGGAATTGCGGAAAATGAAAGCCGGCGGAATCAATGTGGTATCCACTTATGTTTTCTGGATTTACCAAGAAGAACAGAAGGGTGTTTGGGACTGGCGGGGCCGACGAGATTTGCGGGCCTTTCTGGAAGATTGCAAAAAAGTCGGCTTGTTGGCCGTGGTACGTCTTGGGCCGTGGGACCACGGTGAGGTGCGTAACGGCGGATTTCCCAACTGGGTGGAACACTCCGGCGTGCATCTGCGCAGTAATGATCCGCGCTTTATTGCCATGGTAAAGCCCTTGTATCATCAGATAGCCTCGCAAATGCGGGGGCTGCTGTGGAAAAATGGCGGCCCGGTGATTGCTGTGCAAGTGGATAACGAATGTGGCGACCTGCCCTACTTGTATCACCTTAAAGAAATTGCCCAGCGCTACGGCATTGATGTGCCATTTTATAACATGACTGGCTGGAATAATGTTGCCGCTCCCAACTGGCAACTGCTGCCCATGTTCGGCAATTATCCTAATGGCTTCTGGACCAATGCGCCGCACGGCTTTCCCTATGCGTATGATTTTACATCCGTGCGTTCGCGACGCGACACAAGGCAATTTGCCAAGTTTCCCTATGTGTGCTGCGAAATCGGCGGCGGCATGGCATCAAGTTATGCGCATCGCATCTGGATTAATGGCAATGATATTGGGGCATTATCACTGGCGGAACTGGCCGACGGTTCGGTCTGGCAGGGATATTACATGTATCAGGGCGGCTGGGATTTGCGGGGAAAGTTAAGTTACTTGAATGAGACCTTGGCCACGCAACATTACAACGATATGCCTTATATTAATTATGACTTCCAGGCACCGTTGGGCGCGTGCGGCCAGGAGCGGCCACAATACAATCTGCTGCGGCAGCAGGCGATGTTTCTGCATGAATTTGGCAAAGAACTGGGGTTAATGCCCGCGATTATCCCGCAAAGCGACAGGAGGAACGACACCCCCCTGCAATGGGATGTGCGATCCAATGGCCGCAACGGCTTTTTGTTTTTCAACAATTATCAATATCAACATGCGTTGCCCGCAAGACCGAATGTACAATTTGCCTTGCGGCAAAATGGCGGTACCGTATTAATTCCCGCCAAACCGATCACTATTCCAGCCGGCAGTTATGGCTGGTGGCCGGTGAATCTGAATTGCGATGGCGTGATGATTCAGTACGCGACGGTGGAACCGATTTGCCACGTTCAAAGCGGCAAGACCCGGTTTTATTTTTTTTCCGGCATCAAAGGTATTGCGCCGCAGATGGCGATCACACCGGGCGCGGGCGTTCAGTTGCGTGTTGCAACCGGCACGGTCACCCATGGCCCCCATGGGATTAATATTTCTCATATTACCACGGGCTTGAACACGGGCATTAGCGCGGTGACACCATCAGGTACACAAGTAAAATTTATTATTCTCAGTGCTTCCGAAGCGCGGCATTTATGGAAAATCCGCATGGGATCAATGAATCGGGCGGTTATCAGCGCTGATCAGCTTGTTCCCATGCGACATGCTTTGGAATTACAGCGCGAAAATACCCGGGCGTTTTCACTGGCGATTTTGCCGGCACCGCTACACTTGACCATGGATGGCAAAAACGTCAAAGGCCGCGCTGACGGGGATTTTATCCGCTATTCCGATGCCGCTGCGGCCCCAACCCCGGCTGGGATTACCTGCACCCTGCTTAAACGCGCCAATCTGACCTTGGCGGAAAAAATGTATCCGATGATTCACAAAAACTGGAACACTGCCGCCGTAACGCGCTGGCATGTCAACATTCCCCTGCGGGATAGATCACTGCCTTTGCTGCTGCGGATCTATTACGTCGGCAATGTGCTGCGCGTCTATGCAGGCGGAAAACTGATTGTGGACGATTTTTATAATGGTAAGCCGCTGGATTTTCCGCTGGACCGAATTCCGCTGAAACTCCGAGGCAACATTGAATTACGCATGCTGCCGTTGTTTGCTCATTCTCCGGTAACGCTGCCGCCGCGGGCAAGACCGAATTTCCATTTGCACAAGGCGTACGCGGTTATAAAAAGCATTCAGCCCCTTCTGGAAAGCCACGTAACGTGCGTGGTATCCGGCACACAAAATAGCGATGCTGTTACACTGCGGCAAAGCGAAGTTGTGGAGACGCCAAAGCGATAAATGGGAATCGTAAAACGGCGCAGGGCACGCTTTAGCTCATACACAGCGGGTGCCGTGTATGAGCCTTCGCGCCTTGCTGCGCAATGTTTTTGGGATTTACCGCCCCGCGCCCGTCTTGGCCACCACACGCTCGGCCATCACCTCAGGCTTGGCCGCTGCGGGCTTGGCATCAGGTTTTACGCCTGCAACGGGTGACACAGGGGCAGCCACAGGCACAACCAGCCGCTTGGCGAGAATTTTTTCGCGAATTTCCTTGGCAGCCTCCGGATTATCCTTGAGAAATTGCCGGGCCTGTTCCCGTCCCTGGCCCATGCGGGCCGGACCATAGCTGAACCACGCACCACTTTTATCGATAATGTTGTCAGCCACGGCAATATCCAAAAGGTCACCTTCGTAACTGATGCCGCTGTCAAACAAAATATCAAATTCCGCTTCACGGAATGGCGGGGCAATTTTATTTTTTACAACCTTGGCCCGTACATGATTACCAATGGCCACTTCACCTTCTTTAATGGTGTTGATACGGCGAATATCAATACGAACCGAACTATAAAATTTCAAAGCCCGTCCGCCCGTGGTAGTTTCCGGGTTGCCAAACATCACGCCGATTTTTTCACGTATCTGGTTGATGAAAATCACCAGCGTTTTACTCTTGGAGACCGCACCGGTCAGTTTTCGCATGGCCTGGCTCATCAGCCGCGCCTGCATACCCATGGAAGCGTCCCCCATCTCGCCCTCAATTTCCGCCTTGGGAATTAGCGCCGCCACAGAATCCACCACAATGACATCCACCGCGTTGGATCGTACCAGCAATTCCACAATTTCCAGCGCCTGTTCGCCGGTATCGGGCTGGCTGACCAGCAAATCGCGCAGGCTTACGCCCAGCCGCTTAGCCCAAGTAGGATCAAGAGCGTGCTCCGCATCGACAAATGCGGCCACACCGCCCATTTTTTGGGCTTCCGCCACAACATGCAAACATAAAGTGGTTTTACCAGAGGATTCCGGCCCGAACACTTCCACGATTCTCCCGCGGGGAATGCCTTTGCCTCCCAAGGCAATGTCCAGCCCCAGTGACCCGGTTGGGATACCTTCAATGGCCAGCGGATTAACGCCGTCCATTTTCATAATGGCACCCTTACCAAAGTTTTTTTCAATCTGCGATAACGCCCGGTCAAGAGCCTGATCGCGTGCCGTGGAGGTTGCCGCATCTTTGGACATGATAATCTCGCTGTAAAAAGTCCGATTCAGCGCCCCCGCCACAACGCGGAAGCATGTGTGTGATAATACCTAACTAATTGCGAACGTCAAGTGCTACTCCAGCTCCCCTTCCACCACGGGCGCTCCGGCATCAAAAGTGAAGCGGCCATGCCGATCAGCGTCGATGCGGATGGAACTGCCTTCCGGGAAATCACCATTCAGCAGCTTCTCCGCCAACGGGTTTTCAATTTGCTGCTGGATCAGCCGCTTGAGCGGACGTGCTCCATACGTGACATCATAACCCTGTTCGCCAAGCTCATGGCGGGCTTTGTCGCTGACAATCAGGCTGTGGCCACGCTCCGCCAGCCGCCGTTCGAGGTGCTGGAGTTGAATGGTCACAATGGCGGCAAGCTGGGCTTTTTGCAGCGTATGAAAAATCACAACTTCATCCACGCGATTGAGAAATTCCGGACGGAAGTGTTGCTTTAATACATCCCGCACGCCGGCTTCAATTTCCCATTCAGCACCCTTCTTAGCGGTGATTTCCTGAATCATCTGCGACCCCAGGTTGCTGGTCATGACAATAAGTGTGTTTTTAAAATCCACCGTCCGCCCCTGCCCGTCGGTAAGGCGTCCGTCATCAAGTACCTGCAAAAGCACATTAAATACATCACGGTGCGCTTTTTCAATTTCGTCAAACAATATGACGCAGTATGGCCGGCGGCGGACGGATTCCGTCAGTACTCCGCCTTCTTCGTAGCCCACATATCCCGGCGGCGCCCCGATAAGCCGGGCCACGCTGTGCTGCTCCATAAACTCAGACATATCAATGCGTATCATGGATTCTTCAGTATCAAACAGAAATTCCGCCAGGGCTTTACAAAGTTCCGTTTTGCCCACGCCGGTGGGGCCTAAAAACATAAAACTCCCGATGGGACGGCGCGGATCTCCCAAGCCCGCCCGATTGCGCCGCACCGCATTACTGACCGCCTTTACCGCTTCATCCTGCCCAATGACGCGGCGGCGCAGGAATTCTTCCATGTGCTTCAGGCGTTGTTTGTCCCCTTCCAGCATTTTCGTAACCGGAATACCGGTCCATTTTGCCACAACATGGGCGATCTCTTCCGGCGTGACCTCTTCGCGCACCATCGACTGCCCGGATTTGAGAATTTCATCCAGTTGTTTCTGCCTGGCTTGCAGATCCGCCTCGAGTTGCCGCATTTCTCCGTAGCGCAACCGGGCCGCTTCTTCCAGTTTTCCCTGCCGCTGGGCTTCTTCCAATTGCGTCTGAGTCTGTTGAATCTTTTCCCGAATGGCCTTAATGCCCCGCAAAACTCCCGATTCACGTTCCCACTTGGCGGTGAGTTCGGCGTTACGCTCATTGAGATCCGCCAGAAGTTTCTGATCTTTCTCCAATTGTTGGCGTGATGCGTCGTCTTTTTCTTTCTTCAGCGCTTCGCGCTGCACTTCCAACTGCATGATTCTGCGCCGCAAATCATCCAACGCCGCGGGCATGGAATCATTTTCAATCCGCAAACGACTGGCGGCCTCATCGATAAGGTCAATGGCCTTGTCGGGTAAAAAGCGATCAGTGATATAGCGATTGCTTAACGTAGCGGCGGCCACGAGCGCGGAATCCTGGATGCGCACGCCATGGTGCGTTTCATAACGTTCCTTGAGTCCACGCAAAATGGAAATCGTATCCTCAACCGATGGCTGGGGTACCATTACCGGCTGAAAACGACGCTCCAGCGCCGGGTCTTTTTCAATGTATTTGCGGTATTCATCCAAGGTGGTAGCGCCGATGCACCGCAATTCACCGCGTGCCAGGGCGGGTTTAAGCAAATTAGATGCGTCCATGCTTCCTTCCGCCCGACCTGCCCCCACCACGTTATGCAATTCATCAATAAATAGAATAACGCCGCCGGCCGCCTGTTCCACATCCTTCAGAACCGCTTTCAGGCGATCCTCAAATTCACCCCGGTATTTAGCTCCTGCCACCAGTGCGCCCATGTCCAGGGCGATCAATTTT
>JAKATV010000483.1 GCA_021818565.1 Planctomycetota bacterium | reverse complement strand
ACAGGAATTAATATCAAAACCGGCCGGCCGAAGTAAGAGGAAGTCCGTGGCGTTGTGGTCGGATTAAAATGCTGCGGTCTTGCCGGAAAATGACAAAGTTTTATTTAAGGAGACGATTTTATGAACCATCGATTTGGCATGGCGATCGGGGTCCTGGCCCTGGCGCTCACCAGCGTGGGTGCTAACGCGGCATCCGCCAAAATTATAACCGTCGCGGCGCACGGCAAAGCGGATTATCACACCATTCAGGGCGCGATTAATGCGGCACCGACGCACAGTCGCCGGCGGATCATCATAAAAATCGCTCCCGGCACCTACAAAGAACTGGTAACCGTTCCATCCGATGATTCCAATATTGTTCTGGAAGGCACCCGCGCCAAAAAAACCATTATTACCTACAACCTCGGTGCCCGGGACAAAGGCAAGAATGGTAAGGAAATTGGTACGTTTCACACGCCAACCGTTACGATTCTCGGCCGCAATATCACGGCTAAACATCTGACCTTTGTCAATTCTTATGGCAAAGGGAGTCAGGCGGTGGCGGTGCGAACCGGAGACGGGCCGGTGATATTTCGGCATTGTCGATTTCTCGCCTGGCAGGACACGCTGTATGTGCATAATCCACATGCAAAAATATATTTCAATAAATGCCTGATTCAGGGCGCGGTCGATTTTATATTTGGTGAGGCACGGGCGGTTTTTAACCATTGCGTGATTCGTTCTGTCGGGTCGGCCTGCATTACCGCACCGAATACCCCGAAGCACCAGCCGTTTGGCTTGGTATTTCTGCATTGCAAAATTACCGCTTCCCCCAATGTTCGCAAGGGAAGCGTTTATCTCGGCCGGCCGTGGAGAGCCTATGGCAGCACGACGTATATAGATTGCCACATGGGTTCGGACATCGCCCCGGTCGGCTGGCTGAACTGGCAGGGCACAAAATTTTATAAAACCGCCCGCTTTGCGGAATATCATTCCACCGGGCCGGGTGCTAATGCCAAAGCACGGGTAAAGTGGTCACATCAGTTGACCAAAGCTCAGGCCGCCAAATATACGGTCAAGGGTATTCTGGGAAACGGGCCATGGAACGCACATTGACGTATGAAACCGTCAAGCGGGTTGCCAATGTTAAGCTTGTATAAAGACGTGTTGATATAATTTGTCGGCATGCCAAAAACCCACAGGAGACCCTACCATGAAATATGTGACAAGTAATCGTATGATGACCGGAGCAACCGTAGCGGTGCTGCTTGCAGCCCTTCTGACCGGCATATCGCGATCGGTTGCCGGTCCATTGAGCATGGCACGGCAGTTGGCCGGTGCGACCGTGGCAAAGGCTAATCGGGCCGCGACTGCGGGAATCGTCCCGGCGGTATATACAGTTTCGTATGATGTTGCCGGCGCTTATCGCACGGTTCAGGCGGCGGTGAACGCGGTACCGGTCAATAACAAGCGGCCGGTTATTATTCGTATTGATCCCGGCAGTTACCCCGGACAGGTAGTCATCCCCGCGGACAAAGCGGATATTACGCTTCAGGGAACCGGTGCGAAAAACACCCAACTGACGGACGATTTGCCGGTGAGGGACGCCGGCAAAAATGGCCTCCCGCGGGGGTTTATGAATACGGCCACGCTGTGCATTTATGGCCCGCATACCACGCTGGACAATCTCACCGTTGAAAATTCATATGTCCAAAAATCTAACACCAACGGCAATCAGGCCCTGGCACTTACCATTGGCGGCGATAAACTGGTCGTTAATCATTGTCGTATTCTGGGATTCCAAGACACCATTTATTTTTCCCATCCTGATCCGCGGGCCTATTTTTCGCACTGCCTGATTACCGGAGCGGTGGATTTTATTTATGGCTTTGGTACAGGCCTGTTTGATCATTGCACAATCCGGAACGTCAATAAAGGCCATTGGGGAAGCATTACCGCACCCTCCACGCCGGAAACTCAAACCTTTGGTTTTGTTTTTAGACACTGCCGCCTGACGGGCTTGAAATCCACCCCGGCGGGAAGTGTCTATCTTGGGCGGCCATGGCGGCCTTACGGCAGCACAACGTTTATCGATTGCTACATGGGAAAACAAATCCGTCCAGTCGGGTGGAGCAATTGGAAAAACCCGAAACTGGAGAAAACCGCCCGCTTTGCGGAATATCACAGCACCGGCCCCGGGGCATCTGTAAAAAGCCGGGCGAAATGGTCCAAGCAATTGACCAGCTCGCAGGCGGCAAAAATTACCGCTGCAAGAGTGCTTGGATCGGGAAATTGGTGGAAGATCAAACCTTGAAAGGAGCTATAGGATGCGTCTGAAAACAATCGTTGCGGCAGGAATTGCGGCATTATCCACGGGCGGTCTTGTGCACGCCGCCGGCGCAGTAAAAATGTTGACCGTTGCGGCCAATGGCAGCGGCCAATATAAAACCATTCAGGCGGCGGTAAATTCCGTTCCCAATAACAGCAAGTCGCCGGTGATTATTTATATTAAGCCGGGAATTTATCGTGGGCTGGTAGTGGTAGGGCGGCATAAACCGGCCATCACCTTTCTCGGCCAGGATGGCAAAACCCGGCGGACGATCATCACTTATAATCTCAATGCCAATGATAAAGGACCCAATGGAAAGCCTATTGGCACGTTTTCCACGCAGACGGTATGGATTCGATCCAATAATTTCTCCGCCGCAAATATTTCGTTTGTTAATTCCGCCGGCAATACCGGGCAGGCCTTGGCCATCCGCGTCGATGGCGACCGCGCCATATTTGATCACTGCCGCTTTACCGGTTGGCAGGATACGATCTTAACCAACGCCAATCGCCAATATTTTGAAAACTGTTATATCGCCGGTGCCACCGACTTTATCTTTGGCGGTGCCACCAGTTATTTTGATCATTGTCGGATTCATTGTCTGGGGTATGGCTTTATCACCGCGGCGCGGACGCCCAAAAATCAGAAATATGGATATGTATTTAATCATTGCAAGATTACCTCTGAAAGCCGCCCGGACCGCGTAGTGCTGGGCCGGCCATGGCGGAAATATGCCGATGTCGTGTTCATGCATACCTGGATGCCCAACGCCATTCAACCGCGCGGATGGATTACCTGGCATCACAACCCGGTGGATAAAAAGACCACGCGTTACGCCGAATTTGATAATGCCGGCCCCGGTTGGACGCCCACCCAACGCGTTCGCTGGGCAAGGCAATTAACCGCAGCGCAGGCGGCGGACTATACGGTACGCGATGTGCTGGGCGGTAGCGACCATTGGAACCCTCAGGCGGTTGTGCAGCGCGTGTTGTTGCCCGAAATCCTCGCGGTCAGCAGCCCGCACATCCCTCAGCAGACGTTTAATGTTGCCTGGTATCACGCCAAAGCCAATGGCCGAACACTTGATACGTTAGCGTTTCAACGGGCGCTGGATATTTGCGGTGAGGATGGCGGCGGTGAGGTACTTATTCCAGCGGGTAAATACTTAACAGGTGCCTTGAAGCTCCATAGCAATACAAATTTGCATCTGGAAAAAGGGGCCACGCTGCTTTTCAGCAATAATCCGGCAGATTACCAACACGGCAAATTGGGCTACGGCGGCTGTCTGCAGGCCAACAACGCCCATGACATTGAAATTACCGGGCGCGGCGTCATTGATGGCCAGGGGCGGCCATGGTGGAAAATAGCTTGGGCGGAAAAGGCCGCGGACAAAAAAGCGAAAATCAAGCCGGTTCCCACGCCGGTTCCGGTTCACCGCCCGCAATTGATCGTTCTTAATAATTGCCGCCGGGTACTTATTGAAGGTGTCACCCTGGAAAATTCCCCCAGCTTTCACTTGTTCCCGCAGGAATGTCGGGACGTGGTGATTCGTGGAATTACCATTCTGGCACCGCAAAATTCGCCCAATACCGATGGCATTGATCCATCGGGATGGAATTACCTGATCACCGGATGTCATTTTAATGAAGGTGATGATTGCATCGCCATTAAGGCGGCCGGGAAACACGGCTGGATACATTTATCCTGCGAGAACTTTCTGGTTACGCACTGCCTTTTTGATCATGGCCACGGCATGTCGGTGGGCAGTGTCACCTACGGCGGCCTGCGCAATCTCACGGTGATGGATTGCACGTTCAATAAAACCGACGCGGGAATCCGCCTGAAATCCAATCGCCATCGCGGCGGCCCGGTCACTGATCTGGTATACACCCACCTGACCATGAAGGGCGTGAAAGTGCCGGTGCAGATTGTCAGCTACTATCTGAAAATTCCCAAACATCCGCAGCGCGATCACGCCGAGCCGATCACCGCCACCACGCCGATCTGGCGGCATATTTATATTCATGATGTCACGGCGACGAAAGGCAAAGTGGCGGGCATGATCATAGGTTTGCCGGAAATGCGCATCAGTGATGTCCTGTTTAAAAATGTGCATATCCGTGCGCATGACGGTATGAAAATCGTCAACGCCAATGACGTAAAATTCGTTGACAGTACCATCCACGCCGCGCACGGCCCGATGTTTATCATCCATGACGCACAGGTGCAGGGCATTAAAAAATAAATGTAGCGGTCGATCGCAACGGGATCCGGAGCATCGTGTCAACAAATCGCAATTCCCAGCCCCAATAAAGGTGTCAGGTACCTTTTCCAAACAAAGGTACCTGACACCTTTTTCTCGCGACGGTGGGGAAAGCATGGCGTAATTAAATGGTGTTCCGCATTTGGCTCGACGCAGCCGCATCAAGCTAACGCAAATTGCGGAGAACGGTGGGTTTAGTTTCCGTCGAATGGCGGGGCTTTGGCTTCGTCAATATCGCTGCTGCCGGTGGGGCCGGCCAGCACGATGGCATTTTTACCAATGGATTTGGCACGCATCAATTCCTGATCGGCGACAGCCAGCAGATCCGTGAGATTCTGCGCATCCCATGGAAATGTGGCCAAGCCGCCGCTGATGCTTAATTTTCCGGAAATCGGTCCGCCTTCGGCATTCCACGGGTGTTCGGCCACGGCTTTGCGGAAGCGCTGGGCAATATTTAATACCGTACGCGGATGTTGTGAATCAGGCTGGCGGGGGCCGCCTTCATCCCAGAATACCACGGCAAATTCATCTCCACCCACGCGGGCCACCATATCCCGATTGCGCGTGCAGTGGCGCAAGAGGCGGATAACCTCGCGGATAATGGCATCGCCGGCGGCGTGGCCAAACTGATCGTTGTATTGCTTGAAATCATCAATATCAAATAACAAAATCGTCACACAGAAGCGGTCGCGCCGGGCGCGATCCAGCAGGTGCGGCACATTTTCCATAAAGTACCGCCGATTGTACGCACCGGATAATTCATCGGTATCCGCCAGGCGACGGAGATTTTTGAAATTTCGATTCAATACCAGCATGGCGGTAAGCCACGCTGCTGATTGCTGGAGCTGATCCGTAATCCGCGTGCTTTTAGCGGCACCCTCCAATACCAGGGTGCCAAAATTAACGCCTCGATGCTGCAACGGGGCAGCGGCCTTTTCCGCCGCCACGGGGAACAGTTGGGTCTGCTCGGAGCCGGGAGGCTCAATTTTTAAATACCCGGGCCAGCGGAAATTACTTTGCAAAATTTCCAGAGCGACGGTTTGAATATCCCGGTGTCCGGTTTGCATTTCCTGCGTCAGGGTGATCTGGGCCTGCATGGGAATTTTCAGTGTAGCGGACGCTGTGACCGCCGCATTGGACTGTTCTTGATCAGCTAAAATATCGGCCAGCGGTTCGGTCGATGCGGCGGAGTTTTCCGCGGGCTTATCCGCGGGTGTCGATGAGGCGGCTTTGTTGTCCCGCTTCAATGGCTTTACAGCGCGCGCTGGCGCTACATGCGGCACCGGCCGAAATATCTCAAATGCCGGGCGCGGAGGATTTCCTCCCGGCACCGATGGGTCCATTGGGTTCAAACCAGGCACTGCACACCTCTCTCTCGCAGGCTCTTGGACAAGGCGTGGCCTTACGAGGCTGTTATCTTCAACCTCGGACGCCTCCTTGCGTAACTCGCCAGAAACGCTCATTTGCCATCAGCCTGACGACAGTTCCACGACACCTGCCGACTCCGAAAGCCGGCTTTGGTGCCATTCACAAGAGCCTTTCGCCTCGGGCGCTACAGGCAACCCAAGCGTCAAAAAACCCTTCCTTCGGCCATCCTCCATTGACAGGGGCGAATCTGCATTCGTTCCGGCAAGGTGTTCTTGGCACACCGTACCGGAATTCCCCCGTCAACTTAATACATACTTACTGTAAACCAAACCGGTTCACAACGCAAAACTATTTCCAACATTTATACGTTTCCACCGCTTATGAGACTTTTCACGCCTATAAAAACGGCACCGGCGGTAATGTTGGGCCTTCTTCCAACAATCCGCCGGTGTCTTGGGGAGGGAGCCTTCCGTTGTTGTTACTCGACGGTTGGCTGCCGAGGGTTGTTACTCTTGATGATCCTCCTTTTCAGAACCATAGGTATCCCCGACGACACCGTCAGGTGTAATGAGAAATAATTTGTCACTTAATGGATTGGCGGATTTACTGTAGCGCACTTCCACCTGATGACGGAACCATTTGAGTGTTTCTTCATCATCACAGGAAAATGCCAGCAGCACATCGCGGTCCGGAGCGGCCATGTAGAAGTTCTTTCCCAAGTGGGGGCGAAGATGCTTCTGCACCAGGGGCAGCATAATCCGGGCGGCATTGAGCGGATGGTCAAGGGGGAAACTGAAAAGCGTATAGTTATCGCAGCGGCCCCCGGTCATATTGAGTTCCCGCGTATCGCGAAGAATATTGCCCATGGCATGTTCGTGCAGGGTTTCCTGATCTATCCCCCACAGACGGCAATCTTCCATGCTCACCAGGGTGGTGCGTGATTTAACCTGATACCCAATGATTAAATCATTGATCCATTCTTCAAGCATGATCGAAGCAGGAAGCTTGGCGGCCAAAGCACGCGGTAACAGAACCGGAAA
>JAKATV010000072.1 GCA_021818565.1 Planctomycetota bacterium | reverse complement strand
TGAACCGCAGATAATGGCCAATTCGCCGGCGTCGCGAATGTGATTGAAGTGTAAGTTCGCGGCCCAACGGGCGTCGCCTGTGACATAGGCCAAAATCATAAATGCAAAAGCGACAATGGCCATGCAACCGCTGGCCAGACCATCCATGCCATCGGTTAAATTAACCGCATTGCTGGTCCCGGTGATCACCACAACAGAAATAATGGCAAACAACCAGGTGGGTAAAACGATGTCGCGCGGCAGAAACGGCCAGTTAAGGTAATGGGCCTGATCATATTTTCCGTGGTAATAAATAAACAATGCCAGCAGCACCCCCAGACCGATCTGAAAAACCATTTTCTCCCACCATAACAGTCCGTCGCGGCTGCCCGGAATTCGCCGCTTGGCGGTAAGCTTGAGCCAGTCATCCACGCCGCCCAGCGTGCCGAGATAAACCAGACACAACAACCCCATACGCACATAAAAATTGTCCAATCGTGCGAAAATTAATGTGGTAAGAAAAATACTTAATATTATCAGCATGCCCCCCATCGTGGGCGTGTTGGCTTTGGAACTGGTCAAGGCGTTGATCTGGGCATGGTTAAACTCCGGCTGATCACCCAGCTTTTGTTTGCGCAGCCATTCTATGGTGCGCCCCCCCGCAGCCAGAACAATCAGAAAACTGAAAATAATGGCCAGGGCCGAGCGGAAAATCACCACGTCAATGGGCCAATGCGCCGGCAGCCAATGGTGTCCCGCCATCCATGTATATATGAGATACAACAAAAGTAATAATCCTCCGGATCGTAAATTACACCGTGGCTGCCGGCGCGTTCTCCGCCGCACGTATGATGTCCAAAAGTTTTTCCAGTCGCGTGCCACGGGACGCTTTAAGCAATATGACATCCGATGGCGCAAGCAGCTTGGGCAGTTTCGCCCCGGCAGCTTCGACATCGGCAAAATGATGAACCTCCATACCCATCCTTCGCGCTTCATGGGCGGCATGAAGCATCAGCGGCCCCACAAATATCAACAGATCAATGGGACTTTCCGCGGCAAGCCGGCCGATTTGCCGATGCAATTCCTCTGACTGTGTCCCCAGTTCCAGCATATCGCCCAGCAGGGCCACGCGGCGCGGGCGTTGCTCAACCGCGTCGGGCAGTGCTAAAGTTGCAAACATTTTAATGGCCGCCGCCATACTGGTTGGGTTCGCATTATACGCATCATTGATAATCAGATGGCCCGCAATCCGTAACGGTTCGAGGCGCATGGAAACGGGTTTTACCGCGCCTAAGCCGGTTTGAATTTCCTCATCCGTCAGGCCCATACGCCGCGCTACGCCAATGGCCAACATCGCGTTAAATACATTATGCCGCCCCAGCAGGGGCAGGTGATACGCCACGCGGCCGTTGACGACAAAATCTGTGTCGGCCAGCGCCTCATGAATTTCCGTCGCCTCCATATCGGCACCAGAACCGCCTTGGCCAACTGTGAAGCGCGGTCCGCGGGTCAAACGCAATGCGTGAAGCAACTCGGGAGATTCATTGGTTAATAATAAAATGCCATCCGGCGCAACAAACCTTGCCAGGGACGCCTCTTCGTGCGCCACATGAACAATATCTGTAAGAAATTCCAGATGCTCCAAGCCCACCCCGGTAATAACCACAATGTCCGGTGCCGCCACCTGCCCCAGCGCCTCTACCTCGCCAGGCGCGTTGGTGCCCACTTCCAGCACCACATATTCATGCTGCGGTTGCACGGAAAGCAGGGTTATTGGCAGACCGATATTATTATTGAAGCTCTTGGGGCTGGCTACCCCGGAAAAGCGTTGGGACAAAAGCGTATGAATCATTTGCTTGGTGGTGGTTTTTCCATTGGACCCACCCACCGCTATGACCTTCGCCCGTAATTCCCGACGATAGGCGGCCGCCAACCGGTTTAAGCCGCGAACGGTGTTATCACATTGCAAAATAGTTACTGAAGCGGAAGTCGCGGATGCGATCACTGCGTCCTCTGGCGTGCGGGAAACCAGGATACCGGCCGCCCCAGAGTCCATCACCGCGGAAATAAAATGATGGCCGTCAAAATTCGGTCCGCTGATGGCAATAAATAGATCACCTGGTTGCAGATCCCGGCTATCGGTGCTGATGCGGCCCGTAAATTCACGCGTGCCGCGGGCCAGCCAGCGGCTTAGCGTTACTCGGCGAATTTGCTGAAATGGCCATGGCTTCATGTCGTACCGTTCGTTTGTAAACCCAACCGCTCTGTTAGCGCTTTTTGCGCATGCTCAACATCATCAAAATGATACCGGCTTGTGCCGATGATCTGGTAATTTTCATGTCCCTTCCCGGCCAGCAGCACCACATCGCCCGGCTGCGCCGCATCAACCGCGGCACGTATGGCGTCGGCTCGATCGGGAATTACTGCAACGCGACCGCCCAGATTTCCGGAAAAGCCGGTGAGAATCTGGTCTATGATAACCGATGATCCTTCGGTGCGCGGATTATCATCGGTGACGATAATGGTATCCGCCAGGCGCTGGGCCACTGCGGCCATTTTCGGACGTTTTGTGGCATCACGATCGCCACCGCAACCAAACACACAGATTATTTTTCCACGGTTAAAGCCGCGCACCGCGGTTAGCACATTTTCCAGCGCATCATGCGTGTGGGCGTAGTCCACCAACACGGAAAAGGGCAATTCATTACGACGCAAACCCGCGGGAACTACCGGCTGCAATCGCCCGGGAACAGTATCTCCGCGTTGCAGGCCGGAAATAATATCATCCCACGCAACGCCCACCGCCCGACACGCGGCCATCGCACAGAGAATATTCTGCACATTATGCCGCCCCACCAGGGCGGTTTGCAGGTTCAACGTCTCACCGGTGCAGGCGGAGATGGTCAACTCCATACCGGCTGCATTCATGGTGCCAATAGTGCATGAATAATCCGCGTCACACTCAATGCCATACGATATTTTTCTTGCTCGGCAATCCCGGACCATCCGATGGCTCCACGAATCCTGGGCGTTGATAATCGCAAAGGCCTGCGGGGCCAGAGATTCAAACAGCCGCGCTTTAGCGTCCGCATAGTTTTCCATGGTGCCGTGATAATCCAGATGATCGCCGGTGAGATTGCTGAACATCGCGACCTGCACATCCAGGCCGGCAAGCCGATTTTGGGCTAAGGCATGGCTGCTGGCCTCCAGCGCCACCGCCTGCACGCCATGATCACGCATGCGCGCTAAAAGTGCGGCAAGTTCCACCGGGCCGGGCGTGGTCATCGGACTTTCCACCACCGTTTTGCCGTCATCCAGTTGCACGGTACCAATTAATCCGCAGCGGATGGAGGCCTTGCGCATGATGCTGCGGATAAGATAGATTGTGGTCGTTTTGCCGTTAGTTCCGGTGACCGCCATGACTTTCATGTCACGCGCCGGAAAGTTGTAAATCGCCTGAGCTAAAAAACCCAGGGCTTGGGTCGGAGAATCACATGCGATGATCGCGGCTTTGTCCTGCGGCGGCACGCCCTGCGGCTGATCGGTGACAATCGCCACGGCTCCGCGCGCAATAGCCTCAGAGATAAACCCCTGGCCGCTATTTTTGCTGCCGGCTTTTGCCACAAATAAATCCCCCGGCTGCACCGTGCGTGAATCTTCCACCACACGGGAAATAACCGGATCAACAGTGGCAGCATCGCTTGGTATTCGCCGAAGCGGAATGATTGCAGATGCCATGAGGTCACTAAGTTTCATCATCAGTGGCTCAATCCTTTGAGTCGCTTTAACAAGGATTCTTTACCCCACCACGGATCCGTTTTGGGTCCTTGATCCGGCGGCACCTGCAAATACTGCAAGGATCTGGTCAGAATTTTGGAACACGCCGGCCCGGCGACCGTTCCACCAAAATGCCCCAGATGTGGATCAGGCTCATGGACACACACAACGCAAATCAGCCGCGGATTGGGCCGCGGGCCGCCAGCAATAAACGTGGCATTGTATTGATGGGCGTGATAACCATCCTGCCCGGCGATGGCCAGATTGGCGGTGCCGGTCTTGCCAAACAACCGATACAGCGGTGAGATGGCATATTGCCCGGTACCTCTCACCATCACCTGTTCCATCGCCCGGCGGACAAGTTTTTCGGTATGACGCGGAACGATTTTCTTCCACGGCTGCGGACCGGCAATTTGCGACCAGGTTTCCAGTTTGCCGGGGCTGACTTCCACGGCTTTAACAATTTGCGGCGTGGGCAACCAGCCGCCGTTGGCAATGGCGCATAAACCGCGTGCTAATTGTAAGGGTGTTACGGCAATGCCGTATCCGAACGACACACTGGTTTCCATCCCTTTGGTCCATTGCGATTCCGGGCGGACCATTCCGGGGGACTCGCCGGGTAGAATGCAACCGGTCATTTGTCCGAATCCAAAAGCATGGATCGCCTGATATTCCATGGGAATACCCATTTTCCAGCCGATCTGCGTCATACCGATGTTACTGGAGTATACGAGAATGTTTTCCACCGTAAGATGCGGCCAACCGCCTACATCTTCAATCAGCCGCCCCGTCGGGTCACGATAGCGGCCATTGTACGTGTCAAATACCGTGTTAAGCGTCACCACATGATTCTTCAGCGCCCAGGACAAATTGTAAGGCTTAAAGACAGACCCCGGTTCATACGGATCGGTTACCGCACGATTGCGCCAGAAATTCGATGGCGTTTTCTCGTAGTCATTGGGATTGAGTGCCGGATAATTGGCCATTGCCAGAATATCGCCGTTCCATGGATTCATCACTATAGCTACCGCACTGCGCGGCTTAAATTGTTTTCCGGCTTTATCAAGTTCGTGTTGCGCTATTTGCTGAATTGTTGTATCTAATGTCAGCCACACGCGCATGCCATCACTGGGCAGGCGGTATCCTTTTTTCTTGATCCATAACGCCCGTGCGGCGGCATCTTTTACATAAACCGCCTGCCCGCTGCGGCCCACGAGCAGAGAATTCAGTTGTTCTTCCAGGCCATTAAGGCCGGTTTCGGAATTGGCAAAACCGATGACCTGTCCGGCAAAATCACCCAAAGGATAAACGCGACGGGTAGAGAGTATAAAACCGATTCCGTCCAGAGCATGAAAATATTCCTGCGCCAGGACCGGATAATGATCGCGAAGCGCGATGCGGGACTGTGCGATCAAAGAGTGTTTGACGGTTTCAAAATGATGGTAAAAGGCATAATTGGCCCCGCGTTTAAGCCAGACAAATCGCCGTAATTTGCCGTTGGTGTAATAGAGCCGGCTTTTTAGCCACGGAAGAAAATCCGCCGAATCTTCATTCAGTACGCGCGCCATCGCATGGGCCATGATTTTACGCGATGCGACCAGTTGCGCACCGGCAAGAGCGTTAAGTACACCCTTGGGATCAAAAATATATCCTGGATCGGCAAACATGTTGTAAACGCGAACGCTGCCGGCAATGAGTGTGGAATCCGAGGTGTAGATGGATGCGCGACGCGCCATAAGTGTAACGCGCACATCATGCTGCGAGTGCAGGCTGCCGGCATCCGCGCGGGTTACATGGGTTTGAATCCACATCACCCGAGCGGCCAGGCCGATTAACAGCACCGCAGAAAAAAATAGCACCACTGTGGAAAGCCGATCGGCTCTCCGCAATGCGTTGACTTGATTGTTGCCCTGTTCCACCATGGTATTCTTACCTGTCATTGTAGCGACTGTAACGATTTTCTATCCGGGATACAAAGCGCGTGCCTTTTCCATGACTTACCGATCACTGCGGAGATTTAAACACCGGCGTCGCGTAGACCATAACACCACTGGATGGAGCAGCGGGTTGCGTTCCGGCATCCTGTGACCGCAGGACCGCAAGTCGCGCGGAGATGGCCTGCGGATTGGTATCGGCGGCAATTTTTGTCTGTTGATCCCAAAGAATTTGTTTACGTCGGGCGATTTGCGCGGAAATTTGCGCGGATTGGCTTGTTAAATCCAAGCGCATCTGCCGAATTCCAAACAGCACCGCCGCTGTGAGGAAAAAAGCGATTAAACAGGTAACAATCTTGAACATGTCCGAGCTGCCATCCCTGGCTGTTGAGATGGATTAAATCCATCATCCTAATTTTTCGCACACAACCGCCCCGCTGGGCAACAACATCACGAATCGATTATAACCCAGCGGGCATCCGCAAGGAAAGCTCGCAGTCAGCGCCGGGCACAATGGGCCTAACAATATTTTCCGCCAACATGGACGCGCCGAGCAACGTCATTTAGTAGCCGACTTTGGCAGTGGTAAAGCGCAGCAAAAAAGCACTGCCACGCCGCGCGACTGGCACCTACCCTCTCGGCGATACGTGAAGTTTTTGCATGCGGCAACCAAGCCAGCCAGCTACTCCTGAGGCACGGCGGCCTCGCCTGGCTGTGATGCATGAGGTTCTCCACGGAGTTCCAAAATCTTCACGCGTACCGCCTGCGCGGACTGCCGAATTTCCTGCATCACCTTCCGGACGCGCGTGCCGGCATTTTTATTGCCGCCTTCCGCCTTGGCAATATCTTCCGCAACCTGTTCGATTAACTGTTTGAGTGTCTCGTATTCCTGCATGGTATCGCGCTCCTTCACGATGAAGCTAACGCCTCGTCCCGGCAATTTACATCTGAGCCGGATGACATAAACGGGCGTCTTTTAGGGTTATCGGATGTATACGCCCAATAATATCAAAGAAAAACTCAAAATTCTGTATTTATTCGCATATATGTATATTCGCCAGCAAGTTTCGCAGCCAGGTTCAGTCATATTTCTGCTCCTAACGGCCTTCAATGGGCCAAATTAGGCGATGCAATGCATTGTACCGCAGGCAACTTGCCTGCACCGGAAACACAACAAAAGCCGGCGGGATCCCGGCACCCCCGGGACGGGACAGATACTTTTCCTGCCTTTGTGACCAAGTATCAGCAATGGCCTCGCGGAGTAGAGTGGCCGTATTCTCAAGCGCATCGGCACTCGGGCCGGTTGCCTCGGAGCCTGTCCGCAAGTG
This sequence comes from Planctomycetota bacterium, assembly GCA_021818565.1. Taxonomy (GTDB): domain Bacteria; phylum Planctomycetota; class Phycisphaerae; order WQYP01; family WQYP01; genus JAMDCX01. The sequence continues at coordinate 162 of JAKATV010000072.1, read as the reverse complement.
GAGCCTCGTGCTTCGGCGACAGCCTCTCTCTTGTTCCCGTCCCGGCGAGGGGCCTGTTGATTTAGTCGCGAAAAACGTGATATCCAATATTTCCCCGGATGTCGCTTCGGGTGAAAATAAAAACACGTCCGATCACACCGGGGTCTTATTTTTTCCAAATGC
>JAKATV010000495.1 GCA_021818565.1 Planctomycetota bacterium | reverse complement strand
AGCTTAAGCCGCTGTTTCCGGATCGCTATTTTGATACCGGAATATGCGAAAGCCACGCGACGGCAATGGCGGCGGGCATGGCGAAAGCGGGATTACGGCCCATCGTGGCGGTGTACAGCACATTTTTACAACGGGCGTTTGATCAGGTATTTCAGGAAGTCTGCCTGCAGGGGCTGCCGGTGATTTTTTGTTGTGATCGCGCGGGCCTCGTGGGGGATGATGGCGCGGTGCATCACGGATTTTGCGATTTGTCCTTTTTGCGCAGTCAGCCCGGTATGGTGCTGATTTCCCCATCGGATGAGCGTGATTTAATCGGAGCACTGGATTTCGCCATCGGGCAGGAATCACCGGTACAAATTCGTTATCCGCGGGATAATTGCCCGCCTGAGCCTTTGGGCGAACTGGTCCCATGGACCATCGGCAAGCAGGGCGGAAAATCGCGCGTATTGAAAGCCGGCGAAGATGCCATGATTCTGGCGTATGGATCGGTGGCGTTGCAGGCGCTATCCGCAGCGCAGTTATTGGAAAATGATGGATTAAACGTTGGCGTGGTGGACGCCCGCTTCTGTAAACCGCTGGATGGTGCCATGCTGCAGCAGGTATTCGCATCTGGAAAGCCCGTCATCACGCTTGAAGATCATTCCGTGGTGGGGGGCTTTGGTTCGGCGGTGGTGGAATATGCTCAGGCCAATGGGCTTGATGCCCGCGTTGTAACTCGCGTGGGTCTGCCGGATCGCTTTATTCGCCATGCCAGTCGATCGGAACAATTTAAGGAAATCGGCCTTGATCCGGTGGGCTTGGCAGCCACGGTACGTGATGCCATCAGCCGTCATGTTCCCTCGGATAACCCCACCGTAAAAGAACCCGCCGCGCCCGCCCGTCGCGCAGCGCGCCTGCGGGATTAACGTCGGGGAATTCCCACGGATGACTCGGACCGGCTCCTGAACCGCCCTACGCTATGCGTTGGGATAAAATATCGGCCGGGGCATTGCAACGGATGAAGCTCCCGACGAAAATAGGGGCGTGAACTTAAACCGCGACCCACAACAGATTCTTGTCATCATGCCCACTTGGCTGGGCGATGCTGTTATGGCCACGCCTTTTCTGCGTGCGTTGCGTCAGTTGTTTCCCGCGGCGCGTATCAGTTGCCTGGGTAAAACTCTGGTGCAACCAGTGCTTACGGGGCTTCCCCTCATTGACGCGGCCCTGTTATATGCCACCGATAAGGCCGGTCGTATCAATTATTCGCAAACGGCCACCGCTCTGCGGAAGCAGAATTTTGATCTTGCGGTGATTCTACCCAACAGTTTTCGCTCGGCTTTTCTGGCCTGGCGCGCGGGCATTCCGCGGCGGCTGGGCTACAATCGCGACGGGCGGCGGCTATTGCTGACCGATAATATAAAACCCATGCGGCGCTCGGACTATGAAGTCCGTCTGATGATTCAGCGCCGTGCCGCGCGTGAATCGATCGCGGGGGACCGACTGCCGCGCGGGTCAACCGTATTGAACGATCTGCAAAAAATTCCAGGCTGGTATGTGAAAATGTCTTCCTGGAATACGTTTGAGCCGCTGCCGACCCTTGATTATTACCTGAATTTAAGCGGCTACCTGGGCAGCCCATTGCGGGATCGGAAAATGCTGCTGGCCATCACCGAAGCGGAGCGCGATCAGGCCCAGGCGGTTCTGAGGGAGGTGGGAATCTCCAGCGGCGCCCCATTTATGATGCTTTTTCCCGGTGCCCATTTTGGCGCAGCGAAATGCTGGCCGCCGGAGCGATTCGCGGCCGTTGCATCGGCGGTGGCCGCCGGTCACAGCGGGCCGCCGGCGTATGTACTTATCGGCGGAGCCGCGCGTGAGCGCCCACTCATTGAGGCTATTCTGGAGAGCGTTCCGCCCGGCATTGCCGCCCGGGTGATTCCGCTGCATAAGCTTAATAATGGTGCCGGAGTCGGTTTAGGAGCAATCAAGGAATTGGTGCGGAGCGCCGCAGTGGTGTTATGCAATGACACAGGCCCGCGGCACTTCGCCGCCGCGCTGGATACGCCGCTGGTCACTCTTTTTGGCCCCACCGATCCGCGTTGGGCGGAAATATTCTACAAAAATGAGCGGCAGATTGCGCTACCGGTCCCCTGCGGCCCATGCCAGTTGAAAATCTGCCCGATTGATCATCGGTGCATGACGGGCATTACCGCTGAAATGGTTTTGCAGGCAGTCGCGGAAAAGTGGCGAAAGGAGGGGGTATGAAAATAGCGCTGATCATTGAACATTTTGACCCTTCGCGCGGCGGCGCGGAAAATTATACGTTTTGGCTCTCTGAACAACTGGCTCTGCGCGGGCACGAAGTGCATGCGTTGTGCCATGATAGCGCCAGAAAAAGACATAAATATCAGGCCGCCCATCAGGGGGCATCCCACGATGCGCAGCGCTCCGCGCATGCGGGAAAATCGCCGGATGTGCTGCCTCCGGATGGGGTTCATGTGCATCGTCTGCCGGCGATAAAATTAAGTACCGGTATCGGGTTTCGGCAGTTTGGTATGGCGGCAAAAGCGTGGTGTAAAGCGCATCGTCCTGATGTGGCGCATTCCATGACCGTCGCATGGGCGGGAGATTTGTACCATCCCCATGCCGGAGTTTACGCGCGAATTCAGCGGCAATCGATATCCTCCCGTGAAACCGCGCAGGCTGCCAACTTCAAACGGCTGATGCTCCAATTTTCCAGCAAGCAACGCACGCTTCTTGCCCTGGAGCGCCGTGCCGCCCAAGCCCCGGCCGATCAGCCGCCATGGAAAATTCTGTGCATCAGCCCGGCCATGGAAGACGATTTTCGATCGCTCTACGGTTCGGCTGATGGCAAACTGGCTTTGCTGGAAAACCCGATGATGATTCAACCGCCGGAGGCCGGGCAAATTAAAAAAGATCGCCAATGGTTTAGAGATGTATATGCGTTGGCACCGGAGGACCGAGTGGCGGTATTTGTGGGCCATGATTTTCGCCGCAAGGGATTATCCTGGGCGATCCGGGCGATAGCGCAAACAAAAACCTCGTGGAAGCTGGTGGTCGCGGGACTGGGCAAAGTTAAGAATTACATCGCCTTAGCGCAGCAGTTGGGTGTGGCGGATCGGGTAAAATTCATCGGGCCTACGCGTGTGACGGGCGGCGTTTACAGTGCCGCCGATGCGCTGCTTTTGCCGACATTTTACGACAGTTTCGGATTAGTGGCTCTGGAGGCGGTGGTGTATGGATTGCCGGTGATCAGCACGCGTTTTTTAGGCTGCCATGGCTATATAGAAAATCACAAACTGGGGAGCATCGTGGATTCCCCCCGAGAATTCGCCGCCATGGCCAATGCGCTTGATGCGCTGGCAACGCAACTTCCCGATCGCGCCGACCTGGCCCGATCGGCCGTAGCCGCGGGGCGGACATTACTGCCGGCCGCGCATCTTGATAAGCTTGAAGCGCTGTATGCGGGCTGCCGCAACGCGCAATTAAAATTGCGCCGTTAATAAACTGTTATGTTTTTCACAGGACTTTCATGACCGCCACGCAGATTTCAGTCACGACTTTAACGAGTATTATCATGGCGTATCTGATTGGGGGCATCCCATTTGGGTTACTGCTGGGGCTGATGCGCGGCGTGGATATTCGCACGCAAGGCAGTGGAAATATCGGAGCCACCAATGCCGGGCGGGTTCTGGGAATGCGTTACTTCTGGTACGCCTTTGCGCTGGATTTTCTCAAAGGATTCGCCCCGGTGCTGGTGGTGGATTTAATTGTGCGGCATTGGCATGGCCCGGTGTGGCTGCCGCTGGCCACCGCGGCAGCCGCCATTTTCGGACATGTCTTTCCCTGCTATTTGAAGTTCAAAGGGGGCAAAGGTGTGGCCACCACTTTCGGCGTGGTGATGGGGGTGTGGCCGATTTTAACGCTCGCGGGGCTTGGGGCGGCGCTGGTGTTTTTACTGGTGTTTCTGGTGTATCGCATCATTTCGCTTTCATCGCTGGTGGGCGTTATGGTGTTTGTGGCCCTGATTCCAATTATTGGCCATGACATAGGCCCTATTGATGGCTTTCTATACCCTCAGCCCTGGAACAAGCTTGCACCGTTGATATTTACCGGTTGCCTGATTGGTGCCTTGATTATTATTAAACATCGCAGCAACATTCGGCGGTTACTTAACGGCACCGAACCGCGAATGGGCGAAAAGCATAAGTGATGGCCCCGTCAGCAGCGCACGGGAATTGCACCGGTTACCGGGGTATAATGCTTCACTGAACTGGCCGACATCAGCGGGTTGTTTTGGAAAAGGATTGTTTTATGATCAACGCTCTTGGGTATGCGGTGCAAAGCGCTTCTTCCGCTTTGGAGCCTTTTGCTTTTTCTCGCCGCCCGCCCGGACCAAAAGATGTGCATATAGAGATATTGTATTGCGGGATCTGCCACACCGATTTGCACCAGTGTCGCAATGATTGGGGCCGCTCGACCTATCCAATGGTCCCCGGCCATGAGATTGTCGGCCGCGTGAAATCCGTGGGCGCGGAGGTTACGAAACTGAAAGTCGGCGACTTCGCCGGCATCGGCTGCATGGTTGATTCGTGCCGACGGTGCGCGGCCTGCCAGGCTGATCTGGAGCAATATTGTGAAAACGGCACCGTCTGGACCTATAATTCCAAAATTCCCGGCACCAATGAAAACACGTTCGGCGGTTATTCAGATCAAATCGTCGTTGAGGAACGATTTGTGGTTAACGTTGCCTCCACGTTGGATCTTAAAGCCGCTGCGCCACTGTTATGCGCCGGGATTACCACATATTCTCCGCTGCGGCACTGGAAAATCGGTAAGGGACAAAAAGTGGGCGTGATTGGTTTGGGCGGCTTGGGGCACATGGGAATTAAATTTGCTAAAGCCATGCAGGCTCACGTCGTCATGATTACCACCTCGCCGGACAAAGCCAAGGATGCTATGCGACTGGGGGCGGATGAAGTCCTGATTTCCCGCGATTCCGCCGCGATGGCCCGCCATGCCAAAAGCTTTCATTTTCTGCTTAATACCATACCCAACGGCCATGATTTGAATCCGTATGCCGGATTACTAAAGCTGGACGGCACCATGGTGCTGGTGGGTGCCTTAACCGCTCTGACGCCGCCGCTGCTGGGGGGCAGCATCATCCATGGTCGTCGCAGCATTGCCGGCTCCGCCATCGGTGGCATGGCGGAAACGCAGGAAATGTTTGATTTTTGCGCGAAACATAACATTGTCAGCGATGTGGAAGTCATCGCGATTCAGCATGTCAACCAAGCCTTTGAACGGCTGTTAAAAAATGATGTCCGATACCGCTTTGTGATCGACATGGCAACGCTGCGGCCAAAGACATGACGCGGTACAAACCGCTCAGGCAAACAGGCAGCATGGCGATACGGCTTTTCAGTGGGACGGCGCAGGTTTCGGGTTGCGGCTTACAGGGGCAGTGCGGGATTTAACTGGATCAACGGCGGGCCTGGTACGGCAATCCGTCACCGATTTAGCTTTGGCGTCAAATTTAGCGCAATTGCGATATTATCACAAAGCAGCTTGCATCTCCGGGGCGGTTATTGGTATCCTAGTGGGCCTTGGATGCGCAGTTTTCCCGGCGAAGAAATTTGGCCGGGCACCATGGCTCTTGAGCCGAGCTGTTATAAGGAATGAAAGGTGAAACTGCTTATAGATATTTTCTAAGCCCATGCCCCGCGGCCGATGCGACGCCCGGCATGGGTGAAACATCGGCACGGTGCGGTGGGGTGTGACCACTGAAGTCTGTGCCCGCGAGAAACGCCCCGCCGCCGCGATTTATATCGCCCGGCGGAGAAGGACGGTTCTGGCGGGCTTGTTGTTTATAGAGTTTTAAAACCGTCAGTAAAGTTAGAAAGTTATTACTCATTCTTTATAGGATACAGAGGTATATATCATGGCCCACGACTTAACCCGTTATCGCAACATCGGCATTGCCGCTCATATTGATGCCGGCAAAACCACCGTGTCAGAACGCATTCTGTTTTATACCGGTAAAACCCATAAGATCGGCGAAGTGCACGAAGGCACCGCCGTCATGGATCACCTGGAAGAAGAGCAGCAGCGTGGTATTACCATTACCGCGGCGGCCACGACATGTCCTTGGCGCTTAAGCGGCCGGGAAGATGGCGAAGAATATATTATTAATCTCATCGATACCCCGGGCCACGTTGACTTTACCGTTGAAGTCGAACGCTCTTTGCGCGTGCTTGATGGCGCTGTGGCGGTGTTTGATGGCCGCGAGGGCGTGGAAGCGCAATCGGAAACGGTATGGCGGCAGGCCACGAAGTATCATGTTCCGCGGCTCTGCTTTGTCAATAAGATGGACAAAGTCGGCGCGGATTTTGAATTCTGCGTTAAAACAATTCATGACCGTCTCGGGGCCAATCCGGTTCCGATTCAGATTCCCATCGGCGCGGCTGAAAATTTCGCCGGCGTCATTGATCTGCTGGAAATGAAGGGCTATCAATGGGACGAAGAATCCAAGGGGCGCACGTGGGGTGAAATTCCCATACCGGCGGAGTTTAAAGCCAAAGCGGATCAGGCCCGCGCGTATATGATTGAAAAAGCCGCGGAATGCGATGATCATTTGATGGAGAAATATCTCTCCGATCAGCCCATCAACAACGATGAAATTAAAGCCGCCCTGCGAAAGGGCACCTGTGCGATCAAAATTAATCCTGTGTTGTGCGGATCGGCTTTGAAATATAAAGGTGTACAACTGCTGCTGAACGCGGTGGTGTACTACCTTCCCAGCCCGATGGATAAGCCGCCGATGGTGGGCCACGATGTGCGTGAAAAAAGCAAGGAGCTGATTCGCAAGGCGGATATCAATGAGCCGTTCTGCGGCATTGTATTTAAGATTGTCAGCGATCAGCACGGTGATTTGAGTTACGTTCGCGTGTATTCCGGCAAGCTGGAATCTGGTGCGCGTATCATCAATTCCACGCGGGATAAAAAAGAAATTGCCTCGCGTATATGGGAAATGCACGCCGCCGATCGTATTCAGCGTGAATACGCCGAAGCCGGGGATATCGTCGGTGTTGTGGGTTTCAAGTATGGTCTTACCGGCGATACGATCTGCGATCCGGATCATCCGATTCTCCTGGAAAAAATGGAATTCCCCGAGCCGGTTATCAGCA